>JAHBVV010000009.1 GCA_019637335.1 Candidatus Hydrogenedentota bacterium
GTTGGGGCCTCCGTTGGAGTAATCGTATCGACTGCTCTTTCGGCCCGAAGGGCCAGTGCAGCTCCCAGCCCCGGGCAACGCCCGGGGAATACGGGGGCACCACCTTCCCCGCCCTGAAAGGGCAGCGCAGTGAGCCAGTCCAGCGTTTCCGAAGTTCAACTGCGCTGCCCTTTCAGGGCGTATGAGAAACCCACCGCTCAATCCCTGGGCGTTGCCCAGGGCTGAAAACTGCGTTGGCCCTTCGGGCCGAAGGCGTGCGTTGGCATCCGGTTCTGCTGCCGAATACACGGTCTGCACTACAGAGAAGGCCCAAGGAATCCCGTATCCGGTCTTGGCGTCGCCGCCCGGAAATGAGAACCGCGCAATCGACTCCTATTTGCCGTCATCGTTGCTGATGTAGCTTCAAACCGGATGAGCCAGAATAATGACGGAAAGTGGTGCGAGTTCGCGCGAGAGAACCTCTGAATTGAGCGACAGCAATCCGGATCGCCAGACCCGTATGGCAGATATCTTCGGCCCGATGGGCCAGCGCAGCATAGCGCCGGGCATTGCCATGGGAGGGCTGGCGCAATCTGCCCGGACGGGGGGCGAGGTCTATGCAGCGCCGGGCCGGAGGATTAGTTTGCGTAGAATCCATACGACGGCGAGGCCGTACAGGATACAGAGGGCCACGAGCGGATAGACCAGGGCGGGGAATGCGCGGAGCACGCCCTCGGCGAGGTAGGACTGAAGCCAGCACAGGGGGGCCATGCCGAAGCCGGTGCCGACGAGCACTTTCCAGGTGGGGATGGCGGCGAGGCCGGCGGCGTAGGAAACGAGATCCGAAGAGGTGAAGGGGTTTATCCGGAGAAAGAAGACGATCCAGAGCCCCCGTTTTTCGAGGGCGGGCTGGATGCCGGCGGCGGCGGCGCGCATTTTGTCGCCGAGGCGGCTTGCTCCGAGCATCCGGGCGAGCTGGCAGGCGATCGCGGCGCCGATGAGATTGCCGAGGAGCGAGTAGAGGCCCCCGAGGAAACCGCCGAAGATGACGCCGCCTGGCGCGTAAAGTATCAGGCCGGGCAGGGGCGCGATGAGCACTTCGGCGGTGACGAAGAGGACGTAGGCGAGGGGCGCCCAGGGGCCCCAGCCGTGGAAGAACTCGCGGAGCGCGGCGAGCTTCATTGTGGCCGGGACGCTCGTATCGAGGATTGAGGCCACCAATCCGCCTGTGGCGAAGGAATAGCCGGCCCCGCCCGCGATCGCGAGCGCAGCGAGGACTGCCAGGACGTTGCCGCCCACCGTTAGATCAATTCGTTGGGTACTCATTGGAATCGAAAGTTTCCGGTCCAAATCAATCAATAATCCGGGAGGCGTTCCTCGGACGGCGGGTAGCATAGTGGATCGGGCGCGTCCACTCCAACATTTTTTTACACTTTCGGACGCGCAATTGAGACTGTGGAGCGGCTGATCGCGTTCGCGACGAGGTGCGCTCCCATTCGTCCACACTTCCGTTGCGTGGCGGGCGGGGGATTATCGGGCAATCAGCTCGAGGATGGCTTCTTCCTTTTCCTCCGGGAACTCCAGCACCTGGTCGAGGACGCGCGCCACGCGGGTCGGTTCGGAGGCGACCAGTTCCTTCAGGAGTGACAGTGTCAGGCGCTTGCTGCGGAGGGATGCGCCGGAGAAGTCGGGGAATATCTGGTGGAGGTGGGTGGCGTAGATGTCGAAGATACGGCGTTCGTTGGCTTCCTGCTCATCGCGGGCCTCGCCTGCAAACGGATAGATTTGGTCTTCTCGCCAGCGTGCGAGCGTATCCTGGGCGCGGCGGGCCTCCTGGAGCGCGAAATGCTCTCGGAGTTGTGTGCGGGCGGCGTCCAGCAGCTGCCGCACGTCGGGCGCCAGATCGCCGGCCTGGAGCAGGCCTTCCCGGTCGAGCACGGTTACGTGGCTGGACTTGATGTAGGCGCTGTAGCTGAAGCCGCGAAAATGGAGGCGGGGCAGGGCGTTGTGCCGCATGAAGCCGTGTTCGTCGCAGAGGTAGACGCCGCGCTTGCCGGGGAGATTCCACTCGACGACCTCGAGTTCCGCGGTGACCCGTTCGCCGTTCTGCATCACCATTTCGTCGAGGGTGTAGCGCGCGAAGCCGTGTTCGGCGTTTGCGGGATCGATGACGGTGTTATCGTAGGTGATCCGCACGCCGGGGTACTGGCGGAGGTAGAGGGCGAAGATATCGGTGATTTCCTGGAGGGCCTTGACGCCGAGGAGTACGCCGCATTCCAGCGGCGGATCGAGCATTTCCACCGTCATCCCGGTGTGGGATTCCGGAGCTCCCTTCGGGTTGGAGACCTGAAATTCGCCCAGGCGGCCGGCCGCGCCGGAAATGGAGAACTTGTAACGGTCGCCGGCTTCGGCATAGATCGAATGCCAAGTGACGCGCTGGCCCAGGGTAAACGCGCGGAAGCGGCCTTTGCCGTATTTGCCATGGAGCTCGCGCCGGAGCTCGTGGGTTCGCCCGTTGGGGCGTTTCCAGGAGCCGCCCAGGCTCTGGAACACGAGAATGCCGTCGTCGTAGTGGAGCCCGGTCCCGTTGTCGATGATGTGGATGGCTTCGAGGCCGTCCAGCTCGTTCATCTGGAAGGAGACGTTCACCTCGGTCGCTTCGGCGTCGAGCGCGTTCCAGATCAGTTCGGCTATGGCCGTCATGGGTTTGGTTCGGGCGACGGTCTCCAGATGGTCTTCACGAACTTGAACGGTAATCGTCTTCAAGCGAAGGGATCCTCTTCAGCGCGGGCGCATTGCGCCGGTGTAGCCGCCGCGGGTCACGCCCCACCCGGACGCCCGCGGCCAGAACGCAGGATCATAGCATTCAGGCGCGGGCGGGGACAATTTCACGCGCTGGGCGGGGCCCGGCTCCAGGCGGGCGGCTAGTACTGGGGTACGCCGGGATCGATCTGGGTGGACCAGGCGTGAATACCGCCCGTCAGGTTGCGGACGTTCGTGAAGCCGGCGTGTTGCAGGATGGCCTGGGCGCGGGCGGAGCGCATGCCGTGGTGGCACATGCAGATGACTTCCTTGTCCTTCCAGGCGGCGATTTCCTCCGCGCGCATGGCGATTTCGTCCAGGGGGATGTGGCAAACGCCGCCGAGGTCGGCGATGGCGAGTTCGCTCGCGGTCCGGACGTCCACGATCAGGACATCCTCGCCGCGCTGGCGTTTTCCATTCAGTTCGTCTACGGTGCAGTTTTGCATGGGTACTACCTTCACACTACAGTTTTGTCAGGGTGGCGGCATGGCCAGCGCGCGGGAACCCGCAGGGCGGACAATCCCGCCCGCAGACGCTGTTGCGCCGCGCTACCGGGGCGTCGCGTTCGGATTCGGGCTCGGGAAGCGTGCGCCGGTTTCGGCCTGCCAGGCGTCCAGTTTGGCGCGCAATTCCACCGCCTTTTCGGGGTGATCGCCGGCGAGATCGCGTTGTTCGCCGGGGTCCGTGGCGAGATTATACAACTCGGGGGGACGATCTTCGAAGAATTCGATGAGTTTCCAGTCGCCCTGGCGTATGGCTGCTCCGGGCGTGCCGCCCTGGTTGCCGTAGTGTGGGTAGTGCCAGTAGAGCGTGTCGCGCTCCGGCGCGCCCTGGCCTTTGAGGAGTGGCGTCAGGTCGGCACCGTCCAGATGCTGCTCCGGGCGCGGCGGAAGGCCCGACATGGCGAGCAGGGTGGGGTAGAAGTCGGTGGTCGTGACGGGCGTGTTGATGACCGGGCCGCCGTCCGTGGTTCCGGGCCAGCGGACGAGGAGGGGGGTGCGGATCCCGCCTTCGTAGAGCCAGCCCTTGCCGGCGCGCAGGGGGAGGTTGGAGGTGGGATGTCCCTCGGACGTCGACAGCCCGCCATTGTCCGACAGGAAAACCACGACGGTGTTGCGTTCGAGATCGAGGCGTTTCAGACTTTCGAGCACACGGCCGACGGCCTGGTCCATGGCCTCGACCATGCCGGCGTACACAGCGTGGTTCTGGACGAGGCGCACCTCGCGATCGCCCTCGACGCCCCAGATGGGTCCGGGATCCGGGAGGGCGGCCGCTTTCGCCTCGTACTTCGCCTTCAGGTCCGGCCGGGATTGCAGGGGCGTGTGGACTGAGTAGAGCGAGAGGTAGGCGAGGAATCGCTGGTCGCGGTGGGCCTTGATGAAATCAATGGTCTCTGTCGCCAGGCGATCGGGGAGGTGCTCGCCTTCGGGGCCGTCTTCGAGCTTCGGGTTCTTGTAGGGCGAGAAATAGCCGCCGGGCGGACCGCCCCGGTGGTGGCCCCCTTTGTTGATGTCGAAACCCTGGTCCTCCGGGAGATAGCCTTCGCCGCCCAGATGCCACTTTCCGGCGAAGAAAGTGGCGTAGCCGGCTTCCTTAAGGGCTTCGGCCAGGGTGAATTCTTCCAGGGGGAGATGCTCCACGTAGGGCGCAGGCAGCAGCGGTTTGGTGCGGGTGAGCTTGTGGCTGTCCACGGTTTCCGGCTGGGGCGCGCCGAACCAGTCCGTGGTGGCCATGCGCGCCGGGTATTTGCCGGTCAGGATGCTTGCGCGGGTGGGGCTGCACACGGGGCAGGCGGTGTAGGCCTGGGTGAAGCGGGCGGACGACTTCGCGAGGGTGTCCAGGGCGGGCGTTTCGTAGAAGGAGGAGCCGTAGACGCCGAGATCGGTCCAGCCGAGGTCATCGGCCAGGATGAAGAGATAGTTGAGCTTGTCCGTGGGGGCATCGGCCCGCACGCTGGCGGACCAGCACAGGGCCGTGGCGAGTGCTGCGCCGAGGGGGAGCCGGGCAAATCGGCGAAATATCATGGGATGCCCTTTCCGTGGGTGGCATGCTGCGCGCCCCATGAGACAACAGGCCGAGCGGCGAAGTCAACCGCATTGCACGTGCTGCCGGTGGCGAGTTTGCGCTTGGCGGGACCGGTTTGCTGTGTCATACTACGGAAACGCGGCGCGGCGTCGCGGTGACGAACGGGCTATGAGGCCCGGGCGCAACATCGGAAGGATAATGACATGGCTGACGAGGGCTATAGCGCGGGGCCACCTCCGCTCAATCCATCGGGGAACATGGGGTTCGCCATTACGAGCCTGGTGCTGGGCATCCTGGCGATTTGTCTGAGCGTGCTGGCGGTTGGAGCGCTCCTGGGCATGCTGGGCGTTGTGTTCGGGGCGGTGCACCTGGCGAAGGGGCGCCCCGCCGCGCGCGCCATGGCCGGGTGGGGGCTGGGACTCTCGGCGCTGGGTACGGTGGCGGGACTCTCCTTTATCGGCCTGTACACGTATGCGTTTTTTCAGATTCTGCCGATGTTCGACCTGGATGGCTACGAGGAGGACTTCTCCCGCTGGGAGGGGGTGCGCGCCCCTGATTTCACGGTCACGGATCTCGATGGCGCGGAGGTCACGCTGAGCGCATTGCGGGGGAAGCGGGTAATCGTGGATATCTGGGCGACGTGGTGTCCGCCCTGCGTTCAGGAGATCCCGCATTTTATCCAGCTTGCGAGTGAACTGACGGATGATCTGGTGATCGTCGGCATCAGCGACGAGGACGAGGAGACCTTGCGTGCTTTCGCGGAGACAAAGGGGATCAATTACGTGCTGGCCTCTTCGGATGACCTGCCCTCTCCGTATGGCGACGTGGTGAGCATCCCGACGACTTTTTTTATTGACCGGAACGGGGTAATCCAGCAGGTGCTGACCGGGTATCACGACCTGGAGGACCTGCGGGAGGCCGCCACGGCGCCGGATTTCGATGGGGAGGCGCTCGACGCGCCGCCGGTGGCGCCGGATGACCTGGTGGCCGCGGAACGCCCCCTGGAGCCGCGCCAGGATTGGGCGCGGGAGGTGGCCGATGCGACCGCGATGTGCGTTGGGGACTGGAATGGGGACGGCGCGCCGGAAATCCTGGTGGCGGATTACACGCCCGCGGTTCACATCTTTGATCTGGACGGCCAGGCGCTGGGCACAGTGCCGCTGCCCGAAACGGTATCCGTTCTGTCGATGGGGCGGCATTCCAGCGGCCCCCGCCTGCTGGGCCACGAGGACTGGGGTGACGCGGTCTATGTGGTGGATGGGTCGGGTGAAACGATGTGGACCTACGAGAGCTGGATCGGGATCAATGGCGCGCATTGGGGCGATGTGGATGGCGATAGCGATGACGAGATGATCGTGGGCATGAACGGGGGCGGCGGATTGCATCTGGTCTCCGCGGACGGCGAGAGGCGCTGGAAGAAATCGCTGGGGAACGTCTGGAACCAATCCTATGTGCGATCGCCCGATGGCGCCGTGCGAATACTGGCGACGGAGGCCGGCGGATCGGTCCGGGTGTTTGATGGCGAGGGCAAACAACTTGACTCCCTGCAACCCGAAGGGGAGTACTGTTCGGAAGTCCTCGGGGGGCTCGGGCCCGGCGGGGCGATCCAGTTCATGACCTCCGGTTCGGGGCGCGCGATGCTGTGCGACGTGGATGGGACGGTTCTCTGGGGTACGCCGGTTCCCGACGATCACGGGGCCTGGCGAAGCGTGACCTTCGCGCATGGGGATATCGATGGCGACGGGGTGGGGGAATGGGCCTTTGTCGGCCTGGATGACGAACTCGTGGTTGCGACTGTCGCGGGCGAGCGCCTGGCGACCTTGCCGGGCCAGGAGGACCTCATGAGCTTTGCGATCGCCGCCGGACGCCTGATCACGCTTTCGGGGGAGATCCTGGCCGCGTACTCGTTCGAGCCCGGCGCGGTGTTGGAAGTCTCGCCCGACGGGGCGTTGACCGGCGAAGGAGAGGAGGCCGAAATGGCGGCGCCGGACGCGCCCGAGGAAGTACCCGCGGAGGCGGGGGCCCCGCAGGCCGAGACGCCCGATAATTGACCCTTCCTGCGGGGGCTTGGTACAATACGCACAGATACATAGAAGTCCAGACCTTCGGGGATTGGTGCAATTCCATACCGGCGGTGAGAGCCCGCGAGCGCTTTGGCGCAGACACCGGTGAAATTCCGGGGCCGACGGTTACAGTCCGGATGGGAGAAGGTCGGAACAGGCCGGTCTCGCGTCGTGCGGGCTGGTCCATGGCTGGCAACGCGTCATTTGTCCGCGCGGTCGGCGTGCGCCTGTACACCCGGCGTACTGTTCCGCTCTTCCCTTCCCCGCCGGTCCAGGCCTGCGGGAATTTTAATGCCTTCTGACCGAACGTATATGGATCGGGCCCTCTTGCTTGCCGCGCGGGGCCGGGGCCGCACTTCACCGAACCCGATGGTGGGTTGTGTTGTCGTTTCCGACAATGAGATTGTTGGCGAAGGCTACCACGAGTATGCCGGCGGCCCCCATGCGGAGGTCAACGCGTTTCGCGACATTCCGCGCGAGCGCCGTAAGCGCCTGACGGTCTATGTGACGCTGGAGCCTTGCGCTCACGAGGGCAAGACCCCGCCGTGCGTTGATTTTCTGCTCCAGGAGGACATTGTCCGCGTTGTCATTGCGATGGAGGACCCGAATCCGCTGACCCGCGGGAAGAGTATGGCGAAATTGCGCGAGGCGGGCGTCCAGGTGGACGTGGGTTGCTGCGAGGCGGAGGCGCGGGCGCTGAACGAGGTGTTCGTCAAATACATCACGACGGGGCGGCCCTTTGTTATCGCGAAATGCGGCATGACGCTGGACGGCAAGATCGCCTCTCACACCGGGCACTCCAAGTGGATTACGTGCGAGGCCTCCCGGGAACGTGTGCATGAGATCCGGTCACAGGTAGACGGGATACTGGTCGGCAGCCGCACGGTGATGGTGGACGATCCGAGTTTGACGTGCCGGCTGAGCAACGGCGTTCGAAAGGACCCGACCCGTATTATCCTGGACGCGGGCGCGTACCTCGACAGTAAACGGCGCATATTCCAGTTGACGAGCGAGGCGAAGACCTGGGTGGCGGTGTCGGAGGATCGGGATTACCCGGCGGCCGACGCGGTAATTCGTGTGCCCCGCGGTGACGGCGGGGTCGACATGGCGGCGCTGATGACGGAGCTGGGCCAGCGTGAGATCGCGTCGCTGTTGATCGAAGGCGGGGGCACCACGCTGGCTTCCGCGTTCAGTGCCGGGGTGGTGGACAAGGTGATGTTTTTCGTGGCCCCGAAGATACTGGGGGGCCGCGACGCGATTACGCCGGTGGAGGGTCCCGGATTCAGCACGGTCGATGAAGCGATCCAGCTTGGGCGCATGACGGCGGCGGCCATCGGCGAGGATATTTTGATCGAGGCGTATGTCCGCCCGTAAGGGCGTAGGTGACGGCGGCGCGGGAAGTATCGTTCCCGGGCCGCGGAACAAGAGGCACCCATGTTTACCGGGATTATCGAAGAGATCGGCCACGTGGCCTCGCTGCGCGGCGCCGAACTGGCGATTCGCGCGTCCACGATTGTGGAGGATCTTGCCGAGGGCGACAGCATTGCGGTGAACGGCGCCTGCCTGACCGCGGTGGCCTTCGACAAGACGGAGTTTCGCGTGCAGGTGTCGCCCGAGACCTTTGAAAAGACGACGCTCGGCCGCCTCAAGCCGGGCGAGGGCGTGAACCTGGAACGCGCGATGCTCCCGAGCCGTCGCTTCGGGGGCCACTTTGTCCAGGGGCATGTGGACGGTGTCGGGGAGGTGGTTGGGGTGGAGGATCAGGGCGAATTTCAGCTCTGGCGGTTCCGGGCGCCCCGGGATGTCGCGCGGTACCTGATCCCGAAGGGATCGGTTGCGATTGACGGAATCAGCCTTACGGTCGTTGATCCCGTAGCGGACCGGTTCAGCGTGGCAATCATTCCGGCGACCCTGCGGAAGACGGTGCTGGCGTCGCGGAAGCCGGGCGACCCGGTTAACCTGGAAGCGGACATGATCGGCAAACACATCTACCATTTCATGCACCATGGGAAGAAGGAGCGGATTTCGCTCGACTTCCTGCGCGAGCACGGATTCGCCAAGGAGGCCTGAGTGCCCACATCGATACCTGAAATACTCGCGGAATTGCGGGCGGGCCGCCAGATCATCCTGGTGGACGACGAGGACCGGGAAAACGAGGGGGATCTTGTTTGCGCGGCGGAGAAGGTGACCCCCGAGCACGTCAATTTCATGGCGCGTTTCGGGCGCGGGCTGATCTGCATGCCGATGACGGGCGAGGCGCTGGAGCGGCTTGATTTGCCGCCGATGACCCGCCGGAATACGGCGCCGCTGAATACGGCGTTTCATGTGTCCTTCGAGGCGGCCCGGGGGGTGACGACGGGCATCAGCGCGGCGGATCGTGCCCACAGTATCCAGGTCGCCTGCGATCCGCAGAGCGGCGCGGAGGATCTGGTGCGCCCGGGTCACGTGTTTCCCTTGCGCGCGCGGGAGGGGGGCGTGCTGGTGCGCGCGGGCCAGACCGAGGGATCGATTGATCTGATGCGCTTGGCCGGGATGCGCCCCGCAGCGGTCATCTGCGAGATTATGAGCGAGGATGGCACGATGGCGCGCATGCCGGAGCTGGAGGTGTTCGCGCGCGAGCATGGCCTGAAGATCTGCACGATTCAGGACATCATCAAGTACCGGCGGGCCCACGAGACGCTGGTTACCCGCGCGGCGGAGACGATGCTTCCGACCGAGTTCGGGACTTTCAAGCTGGTGGTTTATGAGACGGACGTGGACGACCGCGAACATTTGGCGCTGGTGATGGGCGATGTGTCGGCCAGCGAGGGCGAGGCGCCGCTGGTCCGCGTGCACTCGGAATGTCTCACCGGAGACGTGCTCCACTCGCTCCGCTGCGATTGTGGCGAGCAATTGCACCGCGCCATGAGCATCATCGCCGAGGAAGGCTGCGGCGCGATTGTTTACATGCGCCAGGAAGGGCGGGGCATCGGGCTGGTGAACAAGATCAAGGCCTACCAGCTGCAGGATCAGGGGATGGACACGGTGGAGGCCAATATCCACCTGGGTTTTGATCCGGATCCCCGGGAGTATGGCTTGGGCGCGCAGATCCTGACCGACCTGGGCATTACGCGCATGCGGCTGTTGACGAACAACCCGGTCAAGCGGGCGGGCCTGGAGGGGTACGGCCTGGAGGTTGTGGGGCGGGTTCCGCTCCAGATACCGGCGAACAAAATCAATGAGCGATATTTGAACACGAAACGTGAGAAAATGGGGCACCTGCTGTAGCTGGCCGCAACCGGGCGGCGCACGGGGGCTTTCGAGCACCCTGGAAAGGAAGGAAGACAATGAGTGAACAGGAAGAGCATCACGGGCTGGTGTCGATTCACGCGTGCGGCAACGACGAGGAGGCGAATATTGTAATCTCGTTTCTGGCGCAGAACGGGATCACGGCCCAGCTTCAAACCGATCTGCCCCACAACGTGCTTCCCGTCAGCGGGGATTGCGAGGTGTATGTCCACGAGGACGACGCGGAAGAGGCGCTCCGGCTTATCCGAGAGCAACTGAAGCGTACGGAAGGGGAGACCGCCGAATAACGGCGGACGGAGAAGGAGCACAGTATGCCCAGGATTATTGAGGGTCACTTCCATGTGACCGGAAAGAAGGTGGCGCTGGTGGTGGGCCGGTTTAACGCGTTCATCACGCAACACTTGCTGGACGGGGCCGTGGACACGCTGGTGCGCCATGGCGTCGACAGCGACAGCATAACGGCGGTGTGGGCTCCGGGGGCCTTCGAGATTCCGCTTGTGGTGAAGAAGGTGGCGGCCACGGGCAAGTTTGACGCCGTGATCGCGCTTGGCTGCGTGATCCGGGGCGGCACGCCCCATTTCGACTACGTGGCCGGCGAGGCCGCGAAGGGCATTGGCCAGCTTTCGCTCCAGTGCGATATTCCGATTCTTTTCGGCGTGCTGACCACGGACAGCATCGAGCAGGCGATCGAGCGCGCCGGTACAAAGGCGGGCAACAAGGGTGCGGACGCCGCCATGGCCGCGTTGGAGATGATGAGCCTGATGGAGCAACTGGAACGTGCTTAATCGCCAGGCACGGCGCCGCGGCCGCGAGCGCGCGCTTCAGTTTCTGTTCAGCCTGGATTTCACGGGGGGCGACTACCGGGAACAACTGGAAGGCTTCTGGGCGATCAACCCGGTCAAGCCCGGTGCGCGGCAGTACGCCGAGAAGCTGATCCACGGGGTCTGCGGCTGCCGTCAGGAACTGGACGACGAAATATCGGGCGCGCTGGATCGCTGGACTCCGGATCGCATCGGCTACATCGAGCGGAGCGCGCTCCGGATCGCGCTCTACGAGATGCGGCACTGCCCCGACGTGCCGGAGGCGGTGGCGATTAACGAGGCGATCGAGGTGGTGAAGATCTTCGGCGCCGACGAGGCCACCAAGTTTATCAACGGGGTGCTTGATCGGTTGAAGGGGGGGGCGCGCCCGGACTTGCGGTAGTTGCGCGCCACGGCCCGGCGCTTGCATCGCCGCGCGCCGCGCGGCTACGCTGTACCCATGCCCTTCGTTGATCTTCACCTGCACAGCACTTGCTCCGACGGGTCGGATCCGCCCGAGACGGTGGCGGCGCGGGCGAAGGCGGCCGGGGCTGTTGCCATTGCGCTTACGGACCATGACACGATGGCGGGTGTGCCCGCCGCGCGCGCGGCCGCCGAGGCACTGGGGCTCGGGTATATCAGCGGAGTCGAAATCAGCGCGGGATTTGAGGGGCGGGAGATTCACGTGATCGGCCTCGGGCTGGATCACGAGGATACGGGTCTGGTGTCCGCGCTGGAAGCGCTGCGCGCCGCGCGCGACAGCCGGGGGCGCCTTATCCTGGCGCGGCTGGCGGAATTGGGGGTTGGCTTGCCGGCGTTTGAGATCGGGCCGGTGGATTCGGGATCCGCGCTGGGGCGCATGCATATTGCCCAGGCCATGGCGGAGCGCGGTTACGTGAAGCAGGTGCAGGAGGCCTTTGACCGCTACCTGAATCCGGGCCGACCCGCATTTGTGCCCAAGGAAACGATTCCGCTCGCGGCGTCCATTGACCTCATTCATGGTGCGGGCGGGCTTGCGTTTCTGGCGCATCCCGGGCTGGGGAATTGGGTGCGCAAGGCGCTCCCCGCCTTGCTGGCCTTTCCCTTTGATGGGATTGAAGCGTACCACGTGAGCCATTCCCCGGGGCGCACGGAAGGTTTCCTCGCGCTTGCGCGCGAGCGCGGCCTGCTGGTCACCGGCGGCAGCGATTGCCACGGCACGATCAAGGGGAAGGCGCTGCTGGGCTCGGTCCAGACGCCGGAACGGGTGTTTGCCGCGATCATGGCGCGGTTACGATCCGGCTTGTTGGCGGAGTAGATGCGGCGCGCGTTCGCGGGAACCGCGGGTATTGCCGGGTCAGCCAGGGATGGCAAACCTCCCGCCATGCGGGAGCGCTCAGCCAGGCAGGCGGATCAATCCCTGATCTTTAAGCCAGGCGGCCACCCGCTCCGCGGCGAGCGCGTGGCCCGCTTCGTTCCAGTGCGAGTCCTCGAATTGGTGATACAGCACGGTCCCGGATTCCGACTGGGCGAGAAAGTCCGGCAGCAAGTCGAGGAACGGGATTCCGGCCTCCTCGCAGATTGCGGCCAGCCGCTTGTGGGGCCGTTCAAAGTCGAGCGCCATATCGGGATAGCGCTCCCGGACGGCGGAACGGTGGGCCGGTATCGCCTGTAATTTTGAGGGTACGGTGAAGACGGCGAGGGTGGCGCCCGCGCTCTCGACGTCTTGTTTGAGCTGCCGTAAGACGGCGCCCGTTACGCGGAAGGCGTCTTCCCATAGTTCGTCGAAGGGTTCCGCCGTTTCGTCCTCCGGATCGGGGTGGTTTTCCGCGTACACGCCGAGATGGATGGCTATTTCCTCGCCGGGCTCATGGATTTTCTGCCGGAATCGCGAGCGGGCGCGCTTGTAATAATTCTCGACCACGCTTTTCGTCAGGGCGTCGAGGCGCATCAGCCAGGGGCTGTACCGCCGCCACGCGGCCTCGAACTCCTCGGCGGCCCGTTCGTACTGGGGCGGCTGCAAGACCAGTTCGCCGTCTCCGCCGATCGCGGCGAATGGCGCGCTGAAGTAGCGCCCGTCATCCTCGCCCCACATCATTCGGGAGAGGCCCGCGACGTTGCCGTAGACGTCGTTCTCGGCGTAGAAGGCCAGCAGGACGACGCGCGGGTGGAAATGCCTGCCGCGCGCCTCGAACTGGCGCCAGGCCTGCACCGTGCTGAAGCCGCCTACGCCCAGGTTAATGACGCGGCGGGCGCCGGGGCTTGCGGCGGATTCCAGCGCGTGGCAGAATCCCGCTTCCTCGGGCACCTGGGATGCTTCCATAAACGAGTCGCCGAGCACGGCGATGGTGGTCACATCGGGTTCGGGTTCCGGGGTGTGATCGGGCCCGCGCAGGCCCTCGGCGTTCGTCTTGATGACGAGCTGGTAATCCAGGGTGCTCCGCGCGGCGACCTGATTGGGGGCGAGCCGCCAGCCGGTCTCCGGGTCGGGTTCATGCACCACGGGGGGCAGGTGGGCATGTTCCCAAACGAGGCCGCCATAGTGGTAGAGGCGCAGCCCGACTTCCGCGGCGAGAAAGGCTGCCAGGAGGCTCGCCACAACAAACCCGGCGTTGACCAATCCAGATTTCAGCTTGAGGCGGAATTCCCTCTTCACTACATACTCCCGTGTTGTGCGGGGGCCTACCGTTGCGCCGGGTCGTAGCGGGTTCCATCGTCCCGCTGCCGATCCCAGACGGGATCCCGCGCGGGATCGTCCAGCGCGCCGTAGCGGTGCGGTCTCCGGTAGGCGTTCCCCCAGATTGTGTTGCGGCGCCGCTCCCGCAGGGCGTCGAGATCGAAGGTTGCGATGTACACGCCCTCGCGCGCTCCGGCCATGACGAGCCGGTTTCCCGCGCCGTCGTAGGCGACGGAACGCCCGTTCTTGTGGGGCCGGGGGTAATTGGCCATGGCCACGCCGATGGCGTTTTCCCAGGCCCGAACCTTGAACTGGTCGAGGCGCAATTCATCGAGCTTACTGGCATTGGGCGTCAGCACGAGTTCGGCGCCTTTCAGCATCAGAATCCGGGCGCTCTCGGGATGCTCGCGATCGAAGCAAATCATGGCGCCGACCGACACCGTGCCGGCGGGCGTGTCCAGATCGCCGACAACGAATTCGTCGCCCGGCGTCGTGGCCGCCTCCAGCGGCGTGAAGTCGGATGTGTGGATTTTCGCGTAGGTAAAGACTTCTCTTCCGTGGCGGTCGAAGAGGGTAATGACGTTGCGTGGGGCGGGGTCGTGGGTTTCCAGGTAGGTGATGGCGATCGCCATCCCCAGTTCCTTTGCGAGCGCGGCGAAGCGCTGGATGGGTTCCGAATCAAGCGTGAGGGTCAGTTTCCGGTAGGCATCGAGCGCGCCCTCGCGGTTTTCCGGTGGGGTGAAACCGACGCTCCACAGCTCGGGCATCAGGGCGATATCGGCGCGTTTTGCGGCGGCTTTCCGGCAAAATTCCTCCGCTTTTTCGAGGTTGGCGGCGACGTCGGCCCCTTTCGGAGCCATTTGCAGGAGCGCCACCCGGATTTCCGCGGCGGCCGCCGCCGGACCGGGTCCGATCAGGGCGATCAGGGCACAGGCTACGAGGGTTCGTTTCATGAATGAGTTGCGTCGGGTCATGGGCGAATTCTTATGGGTTTCGGCGTGGATTACGGCGACACCTCGCAGTTTCTGAGGCTCGACTTCAAGGCCAAGATCCCCTCTTCGGTCACGCCCGAGCTCGGCGTGATGTGGAGGCGTTTGAGCGAGGGCAGGCCCTGGAAGAAGTCGATGCTCTGGTTGGAAATGGAGGCGCCCATAACGGTCACGTCGGCGAGGTAGGGCTGTTGCGAGAAATTGTTCAGACCGGCGTCGGTCATCCGGTAGAGGTTGATCAATTCAAGCGTCCGCAGATGCTTGAAGCGGCTCAGGGCGCCGAGGCCCGCGTCGGTGACGTCGATTTCCTTCAGGGAGAGGTGGAGCAATCCGGTGTGGCGGCCGACATGCGCGAGCCCGCTGTCTTTCGTGTTGGGGCCGGAGAGGCCAACGCCCTGAAGGGCGCCCGGGTCTATAGCGTCCAGGAATGAGAGGTCGCTGGTGTCGTACCCAACTTCCAGGCGGGCCTCAACGCCTTCGGCCAGGGAGACGGATCCCTGCGCCTGGCCGCGTTCGGTCCAGCTTCCGGGGTTTTCGGGGTTCCACGGCCGGGTGAATATGCGTCCGACGGACGCCGCGGGGAAGGCGAGCGTGCGCGCGGGCGGCCTTGCGACAACCTGCCCGAAAGGCACGAGTTCCGCCGGGCGGTCTTGTATCACGGCGCGGGGCAGGACGGTGGCAAGCAAATCCCGGCCATCGCGGCTGATGGGCGCGTCGACCTCGAGTCTGCGCAATTCCGGCAATGCGGCCAGATGGCCCAGGTTATCGTCGTTCAGGATCAGGCGGGGCAGCGAGAGGGACCAGATGTACGGGGCGTCCAGCGTACGCAGGACCGAGAGGTCGGCGGCGGCCTCGTCGTTCATTTGCAGGCGGAACACCTGATCAGACATGGCGTTCACGGCGCCCAGCGCGCCTTGTTCGACGGGCTCCCAGGCGCCGGTGTCAAAGGCGCTGCGCGCCACGGCGTAGAGATCGCCGAGGGAACGGTCGGCGGGGAAATGCAGTACGATTTCCTGGACGGTCTCGACGGGGAGCGGCGTGGGCCTCAAGTAATTATTGTAGACGAAAATGAAGGCAATCCCCGCGGCGACGATGCCGCCCATGACGAGGTACGGGATGCGGCTTCCCGTGGAATAGCGCTCCTTGGCGCGTTTGAGCAGGAATTCCGTGCGCGCGAGGGTGTCGTCCTGCTCGTCGAGGGTCTTCCGCAGGGTTTCGACTTCGGCGCGGGCCTTTTCGAGGCTTTCCAGCTGCCTTCGTTCCTCGTCTTTGAGGAGTTCCAATTCCTTGTGGAGGGCTTCCTGCGAGGTGTCGGCGTCGGTGCGCTGCTTCTCCAGGAGCGCGAGCTCGCGCTTGAGCTCGTCGACGGCGGCCTGATTTCGGGCCTTTTCCTCGTTGGCGCGCTGTGCGGCGGCCTGCTGATCGGCGAGGGCCTGCTGGAGGGCTTCGAGCTCCTTGCGGGACTGCTCCAGCGCGGCGTTCTTTTCTTCCTCGTTCTTGCGAAGGGATTCGAGTTCGCCGGCGAGTTCGGATTCGGAGGATGCGGCTTCCCGGGCCTTGGCCTGGATTGCGGCGAGCTCTTCTTGAAGCCGCCGCATCTGCTCCTGGCTGGCCTCGTCGGTGTCGGCGGCTTTCTGGACTTCCTGTTCGCGGGCGGCGAGGGCCTGGCGGAGCTCTTCGACTTCCTTGCGGGCATCCTCGAGGGCCTGGGATTTGCGGGACTCGTTTTCACGCAGTTGTTCGACTTCGCTCGAGAGGGTCTTTTCGGAGGAGTGGGCCTCGGTCGCCTGGCTGCGCAGGCCTTCGAGTTCCTTCTGCATGGCGGCGACCAGCGCTTCCTGCTCCGCATTGCTCGCACGGGCGTCATCCGCGGCGCGTTCGCGCGCCTCCAGGGCCTCGCGCAGCGCCACGAGTTCCTGGCGCGCGTCGTCGAGATCCTTTGTCTTTTGTGATTCGCTGGAGCGGAGCGAGTCGAGTTCCGCGGTGAGGTTCGCCTCGGAGGAGGATGCCTGGCTCGCCTTTTCGTGCAGCGAAGCGAGTTCCTTCTGCATTTCCGCGAGGCGGGCTTCCTGTTCGCTGCTGGTTTGCGCGGCCTGCTCCATGGCGGCCTCGCGCTCGCCCAACTGGCCGCGCAGGGCTTCCAGTTCCGCCCGGGCGTCGTCGAGGGTCTTGCTTTTCTCGGCTTCGCTTGCGCGCAGGGTTTCGAGTTCGGAGGCCAGCTGGGTTTCGGACTGGGAGGCCGACCGGGCCTCGTCCTGGAGCTTCGCAAGCTCCTGTTGCATCGCGGCGACCTGGGCGGCCTGCTCCTCGCTGGCCTTCCGCGCGGCCTCGACGGCGGATTCGCGATCATTGAGCTGGCTCTTGAGGGTTTCGAGTTCGCCCCGCGCGCTTTCGAGCGTTTCGGACTTGGAGGAGCCATCCTGGCGCAGCTGTTCGACTTCGCGGGCGAGGGTTTTCTCGGATTCGGCGCGTTCGTGCACCTGCTGACTCAGGGCGGCCAACTCGGCTTCGAGTTGCTCGCGCGCCTCCTGGCTCATGCTGGCCACGTCCTGCGCTTCTTTTTCTCGCTGCGCCAGCGCGGACTTCAATTGCTCGAGATCGCCGCGGGTCTTTTCGAGGTACTCGGCCTTTTCCGCTTCCTTGGCCCGGAGGGACTCCAGTTCCGCCGCCAGGGCTTTTTCGGAGGAGGACGCGGCCTCGGCCTGCCGCTGAATGGCGGAGAGTTCGCCGTGGAGGGCGGCGATGGCCTCTTCCTTCTCCTTGCTTCGCGCTTCCGCCTCGGCAACTTCCCGTTCGCGCTCGTCGAGGGCGCCGCGCAACTTCGTCAATTCATTGCGCGCGTTTTCGAGGGCTTTGGTCTTGCTGCGTTCGTTGTTGCGGAGTTGTTCGAGTTCCGCGAGCAGCGCCTGCTCCGACGTGGAGGCCTGGGCGGCCTGTTCCTGGATGAGCGCGAGTTCCTGGTTGAGCTTCGCCAGGGCGGCTTCGCTCTCGCGGCTGCGGGCCTCGGCCTCCCGGACTTCGTTCTCCCGCTCGTCGAGGGCGCCGCGCAACTGGGTCAATTCGCCCCGTGCATTTTCCAGCGCCTGCGCCGCGCTTTTCTCGTTGGCGCGCAACTGCTCCAATTCCGCCTGCAACGCCTCCTCGGAGGAGGACGCGGCGGCGGCCTGGCTCTGGATGGCGCTCAGTTCGCTCTGGAGCGCGGCCATGGCGGCCTCGCTTTCGCGGCTGCGGGCTTCGGCGTCGGCGATGGCGGCCTCGCGGTCCTTGAGGCTGGCCTGAAGCTGCCCGAGTTCGGCGCGCGCTTGCTCCAGTGCCTCGGATTTGCTTCGTTCGTTGGCGCGCAGCTGTTCGAGCTCGGCGTGCAGGGCTTTTTCCGAGTCCGCCGCGCTGGCGGCGTTCTGCTGGATCTTTTGCATTTCGCCCTGAAGCTGCTGGATGGCGGCTTCCTGCTCGGCGCTGACGCGCTCGGCCTCCGCCACCGCCTTCTCCCGTTCCGAGAGCTTGTCCTGGAGGGAGGTGAGGGCGCCGCGCGCTTCCGTGAGGGCCTGTTCCTTGGTGGATTGCTCGGAGCGCAGCCGCTGTAATTCATCGTGCAGCTGGCGTTCCGATTCTGCGGCGGAGGTGGCCTCGGCGTTCAGCTCGGTGAGCTGTGCTTCCAACTCGGCCATCCGCGCTTCCTTGGCCTCGGAATCCTCGACGACCTGGCGGATGGATGCCTCGCGTTCTTCGAGGAGGAGCTTGAGGTTTTCCAGCTCATCCTGCGAGCGCTTGAGGTTGGCGGCCTTCTCCTGTTCCGCGGCGCGCAGGGCGTCCAGTTCCGCCTGAAGGGTCGATTCCGATTCGGAGATGGAGCCGGCGTGGGATTTGAGGCGGGTGAGCTCCTCTTGCAACTGGGCCACGGTCTGCTGGAGTTCGGCCTTGTCGAGCGCGTCGGCCAGCCGGTTGTCGAGCGTCTGCCGGAGCGTGTGGATGTGCTTATCCTGATCGGCGGCGGCTTGTTCGAGGCGCTGAAGCTGGGGGGCGTCGAGGAATCCGGCGAGGGCCTCGTACTGCTCTCGGGTGAGGGCGATCTGGCGCTGGGCGGCGTCACATTGCTCGAGCGCCTCGTCGACCCGGTTCAGGGCGGCGAGGTTTCGGGCATGCATGTAGGCGAGCACGGGGTTGCCGGGCAAGGTTGCGTTGAGCGCTTCAAGAAGGTTCAGCGCTTCGCTGTGCCTGCGTTCCCGGAAGTGTTCGTTGGACGCTTGAAACTTGTCTTCCAAGGTCGAAAACTGCATGGCGCGGCTCCATCAATCACAATTTTTCTTCTTATGCGGCTTAGTGTAACATAATAAACGCGTTCCAGTGTCAAGAGTTTAGTTCGCCCGGCGGCGACCTGCCGCCCGGCGAGCGGTGGAGAGATTACGTGGCCGATACGTCTGAGGTTCTGGTGCTGTCCTGCGCTTGCGGGCAGAAGATGAAGATTCCCGCGGATGGCATGGGCCGCACCTTCAAGTGCGTCCGCTGTGGCGCCCACATCAAGGTCTCCGAAGAAAACAGCGCGCCCCTTCCAAGCCAGGCGCCGCCGCCCGCGGAGAAACCGCCCGCGCCGGAGAAGCCGCCGGCGCCCGAGCGGGAGCCCGCGGAGCCACCCGCCGCGCAGAAGCCCATCGGGGACTTGCTGGTGGGGGCGGGGCTGATCACCGAGGAGCAGCTTGCCGAGGCGCTGAGCCGCCAGAAGTCGCAGGGGGGCAAGACCTTCGAGATACTGCTTGCGCTGGGCTATCTCGACAAGGACGCGCTGCACGCGTTTCTTTCGCGGCAGCCGGGCATCGCGAACATTGATCTTTCGCGCTTCAATATCAGCCCCGAGCTGGTGAATCTCATCCCGAAGAAGCTCGCGGTTGAGAATCTGGTGCTGCCGATTGACCAGCTTGGGAAACTGTTGACGGTGGCCATGGCGTGCCCGCTGGACGTGGCCACGATCCAGCTTATTGAGCGAACGACGGGCCTGAAGGTCAAGGCGATGCTCTGCAAGCTGGAGGATATCCACGCGGCCGTCCAGAAGTATTACCCGGAGCGGAAGCATTTTGAATTGAGCCCGTCGAGCTTCGACCACCTGCCCGGGGCTTCGGCTCCGCGGGACAAGGTGGATGAGAAGCTGAAGAAGTGGAACGGGATGATGGTTTCGGGTGAGCGCCTCAAGCAGATTGCGGAGGAGATCGCGCCCCCGGAGGTCACGCTGGATCTTGTTACGGCGGTTGTCCTGAATGAGCCGGCATTGGGGGCGACGCTGCTGCGGATTGCGAACAGCGAGCTTTACGGTCTTCGCGGCCAGGTCGATAGCATACCAATGGCCGTCGCTGTGATTGGAAAGCCGGGCATACAGCAGTTCCTGACGGAGTTCCTGGAGCCGGCGGACCCGAAGGCTATAGCGATCATTGCGCCGTGGGTCGAGACCAGCCTGCGGGCCGCGCAGTATGCGCGCGATCTGGCGCGCGAAAGCGGCGTGCTGGGCCCGCATGTGGCGTATTCGCTCGGCCTGGTGTCGGAGTTGGGCCGCATGGCGATGGCGCTGGTGTCTCCCCTGCAATACAAGCGCGTCAAGTCGAATTTGCACGGCGAGCCGCTTGCGCAGGCTGAGTTGAAGGTGTTTACGATGGATCACTGCGAGGTTGCGGGGATGCTCGGGGTCCAGTGGCATTTACCGGCATCGATCACGCGGCCGCTGGAGTATTACCTCGCGCCAAAGGAGGCCAAGGAGATGGCGCCGCAGTGTCACCTGCTCGCGCTGGCGGTCGGGTTGGCGAACAAGGCCGATGAAGACCGGGAGAAGGTGCTCGCGGCGTACAGCGCTTCCATTGAGGCGCTTGGGATATCGGCTGACGCCGTTCGCAAGATAGTCGGGTCCGCGCGGTAAGGCCGCGCGGTGAGCAGTCAGGGACACCATGTCGGAAGAACAGGCGCGCGCCTTCATCGAGTTTGCCGGTAGAACGCCGGCGGTTCAGGCGGAGTTGGAAAAACTGCGAGGGCCGGGCGTATTTCAGCGGCTTATCGAGATGGGCTCCCGCTACGGCTACGAGTTCACGGAGGAAGCGTATCGGGATGCGGTGATCGCGATGGCGGAGGGGGAACTGTCCGACGCGGCCCTGGATGAGGTGCTCCGGGAGACAGGGCTCAAATAGGGGCCGTTACTTCTGGCAGAGGTGCCGCGCGACGAGGGGTGGGCAGCCGCTGCAGTTCCGGCCCGGGACCGGCTCGGAGGGGGTAACGCAGTGGGGCAAGCGTGGATTGTGCATGATGGCGTCGAGGCTTCCATCCATCACGGAGCCGAGGTAGAACTCCTCTTCGCCCGCGACAAGCCCGCAGGTATAGAGGCGTCCGGAGGGGTCGACGTAGACCATTCGGGCGGGAAAATCACACGCGGCGCCTTCCTCGGGGATGGGGGGCGCGGACTTTGCGACGCTGACGCCCCGGGCCTCAAGATCGGCGTATTCCCCGGCCGCTTCGGGCTCCACCAGCAGGATGCAGGCCTCTCCACGCAATTCCAGCAGCATTTCCCGCTCTTCCGGGCGCAACTCGCCCTCCGCCGCGTGAACACATACGGTCATGTCGTGTGTATTTCGGGCCCAGCGGCAAATGGCGGGTACGGCGGCGCGGGACGCTGGCGGTCCGAGGGTAACGACAAGCCAGTTCACGCCCAGGGATGCCGCTTCATCGATAATGTTCAGCCACTCGTCGTCGCCGAGCGCCTCCGATTCCGTCCCGGCGCCCATTTGCAGCCAGAGGTAGAAGATATCGCCTTCGGAGCGGGCGGCGCCGGCCCGGGCGCATGCGGCGAGCCCCTGGCGGATCCGGCGGCCGAGCGAAAAGAACTCGAGCGGCTCGCCCGTGGCTTTATCTTCCGGTGTGTGCGTCAAGGTTTTACTCTCCTGCGTTGGGCGGGTCGCCCGCCGCAGCCAGATTGCCGCGGCTGTGGAGAAGTAACACTCCCGGGGGGGCGGATCATTTCCGCTGTGGCGAGTTTCTTCGTGGCGAGGTTTGCCGGGCGGCGCTGGCGTGCTATAATACGTCGAACAGCGAGCAAGAAAATAGCATATCCACACGGTCCGCGCCAAGCGACCGTGGGGAGTTTATTGCGAACCGGTTTTTCCCTGCCGTGTGCGTTATGGCATGTAAGCGCCGCACCTTTCGCATTGAACTGGGTGTTCGATATTTGTGTAGCCAACGCCAGGCCTCCGTAGTTCAGTGGAAGGCGAAGGGCTATCGTGAGAATGCCCCCCTATTGAGGGAAAGGTTTGATGCGCTCTTGGCCGGACGGCATGCGCGGGGATTTTTTGAAGATTTATGGAATAGCGGGCCGCTGCGGGGCGGCCCGTTTTTGGGGCCTCAAGTAAATACTTGACAAACTGGTGAGGAGTGCGTAAACTAAATGTGCGGGCCCCTTCGGTGGCCTCTCGCCGTCAGATGTTCAGGCCGCAAGCCCTTTTGGGCGCGCGGCGCGCCGGCGAGAGCGCTCCAGACAGGGTCCGGGCATGCCGTCGGCAGCCGCCTGTATGAGGCGTTTGGCGGGGTGTGCGCCAAATAGTGCGCGTGGTGACTACCAGGCCACCCGGCCAGAGCATCGGTTGGCCGGTCCGAATAGGAGCTCGGGTGTATTGCTGTTCTTCAAAGCAAAGAAGTCGATAGGCCTCGATATCGGCACCCATTCCGTCAAGGCGGTGCAAATGTCCCGGCGGGGCGGTCGCCTGTGTGTGGACGAGGTGGGCTACGCCCTGGTCGACCGGAATCAGGTCAACGCGGATCCCGTCATGGCGCACGCGTCGGCGGTGGCGGAGGCCCTTTCGGGCATGAACCTGAAATCGAGCCAGATTGTGGGGGCGCTACCGGGCCAGACGGTGGTGATCCGGTATCCACGGTATGCGGAGACGAATCGCGAGCAGCTTGACGCAATCGTCAATCGCGAGGCGGGCCAGAACATCCCCTACGATTTGAACGAGGTATCGCTTGATTGGACCTTGCTCGACGAAGTGGAAGAGGCCGGCCAGCGGCAGTTGAAGGTGCTGCTGGTGGCGGCTAAACATGAGATCATCGACTCGCGCGTGCAGATTATGGAAGCGAGCGAGCTGCAATACAGTATTCTCAGCGTGGATTCGCTCGCGCTTTCCGACGCGGCGGAGGCCTGCGATTTTCTCCGTGTGGGAGAGACGGTCGCCCTGATCAATATTGGCCTGACGTCCGCGAGCATTCACTTCGTGAAGGACGGTGTGTCGAATTTCATTCGCGATGTGAATTGGGGCGCGCGCGAGTTGATTCACGGGATCGCGAAGGAGTTGCGCTGCGACTATGAAGAAGCGGAGCGGCGTCTTCAGGACTTCCTGTCGCGCGGACCGGCCCCGGCGCCCGCGGTCGCGGCTCCCTTAGCCGGCGAGCCGCTTGACAATCTCGAGGATTCGCTTGGGGGCGGGGCCGAGGGAATCCAGACGCCGGAGTCATTGAGCGATTTTGGCGACGATCCGTTTGGGGAGGCGGGTTACCGGCCCAAGCCGCCCGCGATGGGTGGCGGCGGGTCGCTCCTCGATCCACTGGACGACGAATTCGGCGGGGAGATGGGCGGCGCCATCACGGGCGCGAGCCCGATGGGCATGGCGGAAGAGGTTGTGCCCGAGATGGACGAAATCGTGTCTTCTTCTCTCAACCGGATGGTTTCGGAGATCCGGCGTTCATTTGATTACTACGAACATCAACTTTACGAGCGCCCGGTGGACCGCCTGATTGTGAGCGGCGGGATCGCGCATTCGACGCTGGTATGCAGTGTCTTGCTCGAAGAGCTGGGTGTGGAGTCCGTGGATGTGGCGAATCCGATGAACAGCGCGCTGTACACGGGCGACGAGTTCGCCATGGGCGCGATGGCGGAGCATCCGTCGCAGTTCATGGTCGCTGTGGGGCTCGCAGCACGGGGAATGGCGGATCTATGATTATCATCAATCTACTTCCCGAAGAACTTCGCCCGATCAAGCGGACGCCGCTGCCGCACCTGCTGAGCGTGGTGGCGCTTCTGCTCGCGCTTGCCAGCATGGGCTGGATGTTTGTCTCCATCACGGCGCGTATCGCGGGCACGCGGGCCGATTTGGCCAAGGCGAACAGCGAGCTGGCGGGCCTCAAGGACGTGGTGGAAGAGTACAACGCTCTGAGCGCGAAGAAAGAGCAGCTGGAGAACAAGATCAATGTTATCCAGGAAATCCTCAGCGACCGGATTATCTGGTCGGCGCAGCTTCACAAGCTATCGACGCTGACGCCCAACAATTTCTGGTACCGCCGGATCCGGGAAACGTCGAAGACAGTCACGATGGAGCGGGTGCAGATAGACGAGAAGACCGGCCAGGCGGTGCTGGACAAGGACGGGCGGCAGAAACTGATCCGGGAGAACATCCGGCGTCCGATGCTGGAAGTCTCGGGGTATGTGATCAACGACGAGCAGGGCGTGAACTCCGTTGCGACATTGACGCAGAAGACGGCGGAGGACCCGGACTTTTCGTCGATGTTTATCCTGGACTCGCCACAGATAACGGATTCAGAGTACAACGGCTATTCCGTGCGCGGATTTACGCTGGAGTACCGGATTGATACCGGAGGCGCACCCTGATGCTGGATTTCTTTAAAGGAACCGTAACGCCGAAGGATTGGGCCTTTGTGGGCGCGGTGCTGGGGCTGACGGGGCTGATCTGCGCGGGCTTTTATTTCGGGCTCTACCGGGGGCGGGAGGACGTGCTGGCGCAGGTGACGGCGGAGCTTGCGGATACCCGGCGTGAGCTTAACGAGGCCCGCGAGACCCAGGCGAAATTTGACGAGTTCAAGCTGGAGGCGGAGAAGGCGGAGCAGCTGGTGCAGCTTTTCGAAGAGCGGCTTCCCGAGGAGCGGGAAATACCGCGGCTCCTGGCGCAGTTCGAGAGCCGGGCGAAGGAGCTCGGGTTGAGCGTGGAGTTGACCCAGCTTCCCACCAAGACCGATCTCAACAAGGAAACCATACCGTATGAGGTGATCGCGCGCGGCGATTTCCACGAAATCGTACAGTTCATTAACCTGCTCGAGCGGGACAAGCGTTACCTGAAAGTGTCGAATCTGAATATCGGTGAGGAAGTTGCGGGCGTTTCGCAGGCTTCCTTTCACCTGAGCACGTTCCGGTTTATCCAGCGGGCAACAGATATGAGCGTGGCGAGCAATGAACCAGGAAAATAAGAAACAAGTCATTATAGCCGCCGTTCTGGGCGTGGTGCTGGTATGTGTACTCGTATACCAGTTTCTCATCGCGGGCGGCCCGGCGGCGCCCACGCAGACCGCGTCCTCCCGGCCCGCCACCGCGGCGGGCTCGGCGCCCGCGGCGCCCGCCACCGCGGCAACGCCAGCGCGCCTGCGCAAGGTGGATGTGGATCTGGACAAGCTGATCCGCAATATCGAACCGGTGACGTTTATCTACAACAACGAACGGATCACGAGAAATCCGATGACTCCGCTTGTTGGCCGGATCTTTTCGGCCAGCGCCACGGACCAGCCGGCGCGCACCTCTATCGGTATTGATTTCAGCATCCGGCAGAAGAAAGTTACCGGGATTATTTACAACGAATACAACCCGGTCGCGGTGGTGGACGATGAATTGGTTACGGAAGGACATCAGTATCCGGACGGCGTGATCGTATTCAGGATCGAACCCAAGCGGGTTTGGTTTGAGTGGCGCGACTCGCAAATACCCGTAGAGCTGAAGGAGCTATAAGAAATGACCACGATGCGATGGAATGCCGGGGTTGCGACAGCGTTGTCCGTGCTCCTGTCAACGGCGCTGGCGGCCGGCGCGGCCCCACAGACAACGTCGAAGTCGCCCGGTCTGGAGATGGCCGGCGTCCAGCCCAGCGTGGCGGTTCACCGGATTGCCCAGCCCGCGAACGATCCACACCGGATCGATGTCTTCGTGGAAGAGATTCGCGGGGTGCTCGTTTCCGACGGCGCGCTACCCGGATCGATAGAGATCCTGCTTACCGGCGCCCGCATACCATCGGATCTGGAGCGCGTGCTTTATCCCGCCAGCGCGATGGTCGAACGGATTCACTTTGCGCGTTCCGCCTGGGGCCGGGAGACGGAGGCCCAGATTACGCTTTCCGTGGCCGAGGGCGTGTCCGCGCGCACGCGGGAGCGCGGCGGGGTGCTCGATATCGAACTTGTCTCCGGAGAAGCCGAGGCGAAAGGATTTGTCGTGCGGCTGCACGCGCAGCCGTTTCCCGGTGGCGATCCCGCCCTGTTCAGCACGGTGCGCCAGGATCTTCAGGAAATCGCCGCGGCGCCCGCCGTCGCGGACGCGGGTTGGTGGAACGAGGCCGCGCCGTCCACGCCGGTGACGGCGGCCCAGCTGGCCGCGGTCCGGGATGCGCAATTCGCGCTTCCGGTATTTGAGAATCTGGTATCGGCGGCGCAGGATGAACGCGCAGCCGGCTCCGAAGGCGGCGCCGAGACTGGAGAGACCGGTCCGGACGCCCCGGCCGAGCCGCAGGCCCCGGCCGAACCCGCGGCGCCTGTGGATGCGCCTGTGCCGCCGGAACGGCGCGTGCCCACCGCGCCGAACACCGCCGAGGCCAACAAGGCCCTCACACGCCAGATGGTTGCCGAGGAAAGCCGCCTGGCCCCCGCGGAGGAGGCTCCGGCCAGGGCCGCCAAGCGGGTCTGGACCGGTAATCCGCTACAACAGCCGGTAACCATCGACTTCCGGGACATGGATCTTCTGAATGTGGTGCAGATACTTGCGGACATGGCCGGCATCAACGTCGTGGCCGGGGCCGATCTGACCGGGCCGGTCACGCTGAATCTCAGAGATGTGCCCTTGATGCAGGCCATGGAGACCGCGCTCCGCCTGAACGGTCTGGGCATTGTTGAGGAGGCCGGAATTTACCACATTAAGCCGTACGTTGACGCCATCGCCTCCCAGCGATCGACGGAAGTCATCGAGATCGAGAACGGCGATGTCGAGGAAATCGTGACGACGCTGAAGAGTGTGCTTCAGGGGTCGGAATATGAAGCGTTTATCAGCCTGTCATCAAACAAGACGGCGAGCACGGTTATCATTGCCGGGCCGGAGGCGCACATCGCACCGTTGGTTACGATGGCGAAGCGGCTGGATGTCGAGCAGGCGATACTCCCCACGGTAACGCTTCCACTCAAGCTGAATTACGCCGAGCCGCAGCAAATGATGGCGGCCATCGATGGAATATTGACGCCGGAGATAGGCCGGGTCGCGCTGGACGAGCGGGCGCGGATCATTATCGTAACGGATATTCCCATCGTGGTGGAGAAGATCAAGGATCTGGTCGAGCAGCTCGACATTCCGGTGAAGCAGGTGGCGATCGACGCGATGATTGTGGACGTGACGTTAACGGATGCGGCCGATACGGGCGTGGATTGGCTTATCAGCGCGGTGCAGAGCCAGAGCCGGCGAAATGCGGCGGCCAACAATGGAATCTTCACGGGCAACCTGCAGGAGTTGAGCTTTGGATCGGATTTGAACATTGGCGATGCGGCCGGCTTGCTTAACTTTGGTATCCTGTCCGGCGATATCGACTGGCGCGGCGTGATCCAGGCGGAAGTCCGGAACAACAACTCGACGCTGCTTTCCAATCCGAAGCTGATCACCGTGGAGAATCAGAAGGCCACTATTACAATCGCGTCGGAGATCCCGTATGTCGAGCTGACGCAGACCGACCAGGGCGGCCAGCAGACGAGCACGGAATTCAAGCCGATCGGCACGACGCTGGAAGTAACGCCGAAGGTGACGCACGACGATCACATCATCGCGCAGATCGTGGCGAAGGAGAGTACAACCACCCAGGTGCTCAATGGCGTTCCGGTGGAGGATCTACGCCAGATCGACACGACGCCCCACATTGCCAGCGGGCAGACGATCTATGTGGGCGGCCTGCGCAAAAACAACGATACGGTGTCCATCCGAAAAGTTCCCGTGCTGGGCGACGTGCCGGTCGTGAATTTCCTGTTCCGGTCCAATCAACGCAGCGAAACGGTCAACGAGTTGCTAATCTTCCTGACGTGCAGCGTGCTGGAGGAACGCCCGAGCCTTACGGGTTACCAGCGGGAGAAGGTGGAGCTGGTGCGGAACGCGGAAGTGAAGGTATCCGCGGAGACGGCCTTGATCTACGATGCGGTGCACCCGTCGGAGTTCCGGGATCCCGCGTGGAAATGGCGCAAGCACGGGCAGGCGAAGGAGAGCGTTGAGGCGTCGGATCCGGCCGAGTAGCGGAATACATTTCAAGGTCCGGCCGCCTGTGGGAACGCAGGCGGCCGTTTTAAATTTCAGGAGCAGTCCGTGATCGAGCTGGACAACTACGGCGGCGAAGCGTGGGGGTCGCCGGAGGGGATCGAGGCCGTAGCGGTGCGGTCGACGGCCTACTACGTGACGCAGGCGCCCGACAGGGGCGTTGGCCCGAACACGACGCCGCTGGTGGTGTTGCACGGGTGGGGGCAGAGCGCGCCCTCGTTTATGCGCCGGTTCCGCGGACTCGCGGGCTCGGATGTGCTGGTCGTGGCAATGCAGGGGCCGCACCAGATCTATCTGGATCGGGACACGCGGAAGGTGGGCTTCAGCTGGCTTACCGCCTTTGACCGGCGCCGCGGGGTGGCGGATTTCGTGAATACGCTGGATACGGTTATGGCCCGTGTGCGCGCCGACTTCGGGGTGAACGCGCCGCCGTACGTCCTGGGGTTCAGTCAGGGCGTTTCCATGGCGTATCGGTACGCGATCCTGAGCGACATGGAGGTGGCGGGCGTGATCGCGTGCGGGGGCGACCTGCCGCCGGACGTGGCGGACGCTATGCCTGGCGCGCGGCGTTTTCCGGTCTTGCTTGTGCACGGGCGCGACGACGCTATCGTGCCCGAGTCGAAATGTGACGAGGCTGAGTCGGCCCTGGCGGGACTATCGTGGCCGCATGAGCGCTTTTCATTCTCGGGCGATCATGAAGTGCCCTCGGAGGTTGTTGAGCGTATTGCGGAATGGATCATGCGCGATCAGGGTATTTCATAGATTGCGATGGGTCCCGTCGCAGAAGGCGCCGTTCGCGCTGTGCTTGCACCGGCATAGGGCGTAGTTCTTTTTTGCTTCGATGACCACTTCGCGGGGCGAGAATCCGGTGCCTTTGTGTGATCCGTCGCACCAGGGCTGGTTGGCGGAACGGCCGCATGCGCACCACCAGTAGGTTCCGGGCTCCAGTTCGAGCACGGCGGGTGACTTCTCGGCAATGACGGGTGATTCCATCGGCTTGATATCCTCCTGGGACGTGGGGAGTTGAACTCCGGCGAGTATAGCACTACCCGGGCCGGGGATTGTACGGCGGGCAATTGCATGGCGGCGGCGGTGTGCGCTATCGTAGCGCGCCAACCCCTCGTTCACGGAAACCTTCCTTCATGTCTCAGGCCACGCCATCCGACGCCGTGCTTACCGCACGGGAAATAACGCACTCCTACGGATCCCAGCCCGTGCTGCAAGATATTTCGATGACCGTCCACGACGGGGATCGGATCGGGCTGATCGGGCGGAACGGCTGCGGTAAATCGACCCTGCTGAAGATCATGGCGGGGCTTATCGCGCCGGATTCCGGGGAGGTGGTTCGCCGGCAGGGCCTGTCGGTTGGGCTCTTGCAACAACAATGCCCGCTGGATCCAGAGCTGACGGTTGCTGCGGCGCTGGAGTCGGCCGTGGCGGGCCGTCAGGCGCGGGTGGACGAATACCATGCGCTCCTGCATCGGCTGGCGGAACTTCCCACTTCGAGCGCGGCGTACGACGATCTGGCGCACCAGGTGCATGATCTACAGCATGAGATCGAGGTGCACGGCGGATGGCATCTGGATCAGGAGCTCCGGAAGGTCTCGATGGCGCTGGGGCTGGCGGAGGGGGATCGCCCGTTGCGGTCGCTTTCGGGGGGTGAGTTGCGGCGGGTCGATCTTGCACACAAGCTGCTGCAACATCCGGATGTGCTCATCCTGGACGAGCCGACCAACCACATCGACACTGCGAGTGTGGTTTGGATCGAGCGCTTCATGGAGCAGTACGAGGGGAGTTGCGTATTAGTGACGCACGACCGGTATTTCCTCGACCGGATTGTGAACCGCATTGTGGAGATCGAGTTTGGCAAGGTGTACGCCTTTCCCGGGAACTACGGGCGGTTTCTTGAGTACAAGGCCCAGGTGGAGTCCAGCGAGCAGCAGGCGGAGTCCCGGCGGCTGGCGCTTATCCGGCGGGAGCTCGTGTGGTTTCGCCGCGGCGCCAAGGCGCGAACCTCGAAGGAGAAGGTGCGGGTCGACCGCTTGAAGGAAATTCAGGAAGAAGGCCCGCCGATAAAGCACCGGGAGTTCATGTTTGCGATCCCGGAACCGGAGCGCCTTGGGAAGACCATTCTGGAGGCGCGCGACATTACGTTTGCGATTGAAGATCGGGTGCTGATCCGGAACTTCTCGCTCATCATGCAGCCCGAGATGCGCGTGGGGATCGTCGGCCCCAACGGGGCGGGAAAGACGACGTTGCTCAAAGTACTGATGGGCGAGGGCCGCCCGAAGAAGGGCAAGGTCATCATCGGCGAAAATACGCGCTTTTTGTACGTGGACCAGACCCACGAGGACGTCGACCGGAGCAAGGGCATTCTGGAGCACGTTACCGATGGCGCGCGTTATTGGGACATCGGGAAGCGGCGGCTGTATGTGCCGGCGTACCTGGGCAGCTTTCTTTTTGACGCCAACGCGCTGGAGATGCCGATCGGCCAGCTTTCGGGCGGGGAATTCAACCGGCTGGAGCTTGTCCGGAAGTTGCTGCGGGGCGGGAATTTTCTCATTCTGGACGAGCCGACGAACGATCTGGATCTGTATACGCTGCGGGTGTTGGAGGAGACGATCGAGGCCTTCGAGGGCTGCGCCCTGATTGTGAGCCACGACCGGTATTTCCTGAATCGCGTGTGCACGCACATCCTCGTATTTGAGGGGGATGGCCGCCTGACACTCTTGCCGGGGAATTACGACGACTATGTGTTGTATTGCGAGCGGCGCGCGGAGGCCGAGAAGGCCGCTGCGCGGGAGGAGCGCGCCGCCGCGCCGACCGCTGCGCCGGAGCGGCGGGCGGGGTCAAGCAAGCTCACGTGGAACGAAAAGCGGGAGCTGGAGGGCATGGAGGCGGCGATTGGCGAGGCGGAGGCGCGGGTCGCCACGCTGGAATCCGAGATTCAGGCGCCGGGCTTCTACGAGCGGGGCCACCCCGCGGTGGACGAGACGCTTGCCGCCCTGCGCGCCGCGCAGGAGCAGGTGGGGGCGCTCTTCGAGCGGTGGGAGGAACTGGAGCAGAAGAAGTGAGGCGTGTTACGGCGAGGTGATGACGTAGAGGGCTTCCTCGGCGAAGAGATTCGGCCAGAAGCGCACCACGCCTTCGCTGTAGAGGGGAACCTCGCGCTCAATCTTCGCGTTCAGGTCATTGCAGAGTTGCCGGAAGTCATCGATGGCCAGCACGTGCCGGTTTGGCGTCTGGTACCAGGCGTAGGGCAGGTTGCGGGTCACGGGCGCGCGCCCCTCGAAGAAGGTCATCCAACGCACGCGCCAGTGCCCGAAATTGGGGAAACTCACGATGCACTTCTTGCCGACGCGCAGCATCTCGCGGAGGGCCTGATCCGGCTTCCGGATGACCTGCAGGGTCATGCTGAGGATGATGTAGTCGAAGCTCTGGTCGGGCAGGGCGCTGAGCCCCTTGTCGATGTCCGCCTGAATCACGGAAATGCCGCGGCGGATGCAGGTGACAACGTTGCCCTGGGCGAGTTCGAGGCCGACGGCGTCGACGTTCTTACGCGCGGTGAGTTTGCAGAGGAGTTCGCCGTCGCCACAGCCGATATCGAGCACGCGGCTGCCCTCTTCGACCAGATCGACAATCATATCGTAGTCGACGCGGTGTCCCTCGTAGATGTTTTCGAGGGCGGCGGCCGGGGGCGCGGATTCGGTCTCGGAGTCGGCGGTGAGCAACTGTGTTCGCACGAGTTCGGGGTTCTTGCAGTGCTCGAGGAAGCCGCCGATAATCTTGGAAAGCACGCTAACTTCGAGCAGGAAGGCGTCGTGGCCGTAGTCCGACTGGATATTGCAGTACGTGACGTTTTTCTTCTGGCGCGCCAGGGCGTAGACGATTTCCTGGGAGAAATAGGGCGGGTACAGCCAGTCGGATGAGAAGGAGATGACGAGCACCTTGCCGAGAATGCGTTTCATGGCGTCGTCCAGGGAGCCATACCCGGAGGAAATATCGAAGTAGTCCATCGCCTTGGTGACGTAAAGATAGGTGTTGGCGTCGAAGCGGTTGACGAACTGCTCGCCCTGGTAGTCGAGGTAGGTTTCCACGGCGAATTCGCTGTCGAAATCGTACTTCAGGGCGTCGGCGCTGCGGAGGTTGCGGCCGAATTTCAAGCGCATCGACTCGTCGGAGAGGTAGGTGATGTGCGCGAGCATGCGCGCGATCGCCAGTCCCTGTGCGGGCCCCTCCGTGCCGTAGTAGCGCCCATTCCGAAACTCGTAGTCGCCCTGGATGGCGTGCCGGCCCACGGCGTCGAAGGCGATTTGCTGGGCGCCGCTGAGGTGCGTTGAGGCGATGATCATCGCCGAGCCGATATGGTCCGGATAGCGGGTCGCCCATTCCAGGGCCTGCATTCCGCCCATCGATCCGCCCGCCACGGCGAGGAGGCGATCGATGCCCAGGTGGGCAATCAGGTGAAACTGCGCGCGCACCATGTCGCTGACGGTGATCACCGGGAAATCCAGCCCATAGGGCTCGCCGGTGGCGGGATTGACGGAGGACGGCCCGGTGGAGCCCATGCAGCCGCCGAGCACATTGGAGCAGATCACAAAATAGCGGTTTGTGTCGAAGGCCTTTCCGGGGCCGACCATGGAGTCCCACCAGCCGGGCTTGGGATCGCTTTCCCTGTGGCGTCCCGCCACGTGCGCGTCGCCGGAGAGGGCGTGGGTGATCAGGATGGCGTTGGTCTTCTGATCGTCCAGTTCGCCGTACGTCTCGTAGGCCAGGGTGATGGGTCCCAGCCGCGCGCCGCTGTCCAGCTGGAGTTCGTTGGGGGGCTCGGCGAAGGTGAAAGTCTGAACCTGGACGATGCCTACGGAATCCGCGTCGTGCATGCGAGCCTTCCTGGTGGGTAATGCGCGCGCCGGCGGCCGGAGGGGCCGCCGGCGGGATGAATCCTACTGTTGCGAGATCGCGAGCGCCTGATCGAAGTCGGCGAGGATATCCTCGATTCCCTCGATGCCAACCGAGATACGGATGTAATCCGGGGTGACGCCCGCGGCGGCCTGTTCTTCGGCGCTGAGTTGCTGGTGGGTCGTGGTGGCCGGGTGTATCACGAGGGTCTTGGCGTCCAGGACGTTGGCGAGGTGCGAGGCGAGCCCGCATGCGTTGATGAATTTTACCGCGGCGCCGGGGCCGCCCTTGATGCCGAAGCCCAGGATGGCTCCCTGGCCTTTCGGGAGGTATTTCATGGCGCGGGCGTGGTCCTTGTGGCTTTCGAGGCCGGGGTAATTGACCCAGGATACGGCGGGGTGCTTTTCGAGAAAGCGCGCGACCGCCAGCGCGTTTTCGCAGTGGCGCGGAGCGCGGAGGTGGAGCGTTTCGATGCCCTGAAGCAGGAGAAACGCGTTGAATGGCGAGAGGCACGCGCCGGTGTCGCGCAGGAGGGTAACCCGCGCCTTGATGGCGTAGCTGATATTGCCGATCCCCTTGAAGTGGTCGTAGAACTTCATGCCGTGGTAGCTGGGGTTGGGCTCGGTCAACTCCGGGAACTTGCCGTTGTTCCAATCGAATTTACCGCTGTCTACCAGTACGCCGCCAATTGAGGTGCCGTGGCCGCCCATGATCTTGGTGGCCGAGTGAACGACGATGTCCGCGCCGTGGTCGATCGGGCGGAACAACAGGGCGGAGGTGACCGTATTGTCGACGATTAGCGGAATGCCGCGGCTGTGGGCGACTTCCGCGATGGCTTCGAAGTCCACCACGTCATTGGCGGGGTTTCCGATGCTTTCGAGAAACACGAACCGGGTGTTGTCGTCGATGGCGGCGGCGACGGCGGCGGGATCGCCCGCGTCCACGAAGCGCGCCTCGATCCCGAGATCGTGAAAGGTGTGGGCGAAGAGGTTATAGGTGCCGCCGTATAGGGTCTGCGACGACACGAAATTCTGCCCGGTGCGGCAAATGTTGAGGCACGCGGCGGTGATGGCCGCGGATCCCGAGGCGAACGCCAAGCCCAACACGCCGCCTTCCAGTGCGGCCACGCGTTTCTCGAACACGTCCACCGTGGGATTCATGATGCGGCTGTAGATATTGCCGAATTCGTTCAGCGCAAACAGGTTCGCCGCATGCTCGCAATCGTTGAAGACATACGAGGTGGTCTGATAAATCGGCACGGCGCGGGCGCCCGTGGCGGGGTCCGGCTCCTGTCCGGCGTGGAGGGCCAGCGTGTCTAGAGACTGAAATTGGGCCATGGCGTGTCCTTCCTGGCGCGGCTCGGCGCGGCGGTGTTGGTTGGGTTTGGGTGTTGGTTGGGTTTGAAAGGGGGAGTATACCACATTGCGCGCGGGACTCCCGAAAACGAAGCCGCCGGACGCGGCATGGCCACGTCCGGCGGCGCAGTGGAATTCCTCTGGAATCAGGCTTCCTGAAAGAGGGGCGTCGAGAGGTAGCGCTCGCCGGAGTCGGGCAGCACGACGACGATGGTCTTGCCGGCGTAGGCGTCCTGGCTGGCGAGCCGGAGGGCGACGGCGGCGGCGGCGCCGCAGCTGATGCCGCAGATGATGCCTTCTTCCCGGGCGAGGCGGCGGGCGGTGGCGAAGGCATCGTCATCGCTGACCTTCTCGACCTTGTCGACCAGGCTCATGTCGAGGATGTCGGGCTTGAATCCGGCTCCAATGCCCTGGATCTTGTGCTTACCGGGCGCGCCGCCGCTGAGTACGGGCGAATTCTCCGGCTCCACGGCGACGCTTTCGATCGCCTTGCCCTTGTCCTGCTTGAAGTACTGCGTGACGCCGGTGATCGTGCCGCCGGTGCCGACGCCGGAGACGAACACGTCCATATTGCCCTCGGTGTCATCCCAGATCTCGGGGCCGGTGGTCTTCCGGTGGATCGCGGGATTCGCGGGATTTTTGAACTGCTGCGGCAGGAAGTAGTCGGGGTTCTCCGCGGCAATCCGCTCGGCCTCGGCGATGGCGCCCGGCATGCCCTTGTCGCCCGGCGTGAGCACGAGGTTGGCGCCAAAGGCCTTGAGCATGTTGCGGCGTTCGAGGCTCATGGTTTCGGGCATGGTGAGAATGAGCTTGTAGCCGCGGGCGGCGCACACGAAGGCGAGGGCGATGCCGGTGTTGCCGGAGGTAGGCTCGACAATCGTGCCGCCGGGTTCGAGAATGCCCCGTTCCTCGGCGTCCCAGATCATGGCGGCGCCAATGCGGCACTTGACGGAGTAGGCCGGGTTGCGACCCTCGATCTTGGCGTATACCTTGTCGGTTTTCAAGCCCCTGGCGAGTTTGTGCAGTTTTACCAGGGGCGTGCGGCCGATACTGCGGCTGTTGTCGTCATAAACGGGCATTGGAAAGCTCCTCTATCCCTGACAGGATTGATTTCGTGTGGTACACGTACAGCATTGATGAAAAGGAGATTGTACCGCACGCCAGCCTGTGATTGGCGAGTCCCGGCCCAGGTGGGACGTCATTGCCGTGTGGTGTGTCTATATGCTAGCACCCGCCGGGGCGTGTTTCAACTGCCGGGCGCCTTGAAAACGGGCCGCGCGCACCCTAGAATGCGCTTGTCCTCCTGGCGGTTTCGGGGATGGACTACGCGCGAAGGGGTACCATGTCCCTGCTGATATCCTGCGCGGCGCTTCTGGGCATCCTCTCGTCGGACCCGGGCGCGCCGGTCATACTCGACAACGGGCGGGTTCGCCTGGAAGTGGATCCGCGCGTGTTCGGCGTGCGGTTTGCGGGCTTTTCCGGCGGGCCGAATTTCCTGGATACCGTATTTCCGGGGGAGCCCCAAAGGCCCGGTGCGCCCGGGATTGATATCGGGGGCTTTGTGGCGGATGTGCTGCCCCGGGCCGGCGATCCGGGGCCGCGGCGTCACGCACCGGCCGAGATCGTCGAGCACGACGCCCGCTATGTATTGCTGCTGGGCCCGGAAGATCCCGAAACGCACTGGCGGGTGAAGAAAGAGTTTTTCCTGGAGCGCGATTCCGCGACGGTGCGCTGCCGCACGGCCCTACTCACCTCCCGCAAGGTTGAGCGAAGCGGGGGGCTGCGGCTTACCGCGCAGGTGGCCCGCACCGGGACGGTGATGCTTCCGCGAACGGAGGGGGAGATCGGGCTGTACTGGGGGACGTTTCCGGGCCTCGCCGAATTGCGCCGCGGCCCGGAGGACTGGGCGCGTATTCCAGTGTCGGGCCGCGGCCGCGATGCGCGCGCGGTGCTCGTTGCTCCGGTGACCGCGATGGTAATGGAGGCTCCCTTCGGCCGCTGGACGCGCCGCCTCGAATCGCCCGAAGCGGGCGGCGGCCCGGGCGGCCGTGGCCGGATGTTTATTGTTGTGGACGATCGGTCCCATGTCTGCCAGGTCACGCTGGAGGTAACGGGATCGGGGATCAACGCCGGGGCGCCGCTCGTGGTGGAGGAGATCTGGACCTTTGAATCGGAGGCGGGCGCGCCGCGGCGCTAGCTTCAAGACGGGAACGACTTGATGGAAGCTGAACGACACGGCGAAACGCCGATCGGCGCCGCGCTGGGAAGCCCGGCGGCCCGGGCGCTGTTGGCGCTTGCGGCGGTCGTGGCGCTTGGCCTGTACTTCCACGCGGATGGCGCCTTTCACGAGTGGCGGACCCACCGGGACATGCTGCGGCAGGTTTCCGTATATGGCATTCTCGCCTGCGGGATGACGCTGGTCATCATTACGGCGGGCATCGACTTGTCCGTGGGCAGCGTGCTGGGCCTGGTCGCGGTCCTGTTTTCCCTGATGACGATACACTGGGGCTGGAGTGCGTGGCTGGCCGTGCCGTTGTGCCTGGCGGCGGGTTGCGCGTGCGGATCCGTTTCCGGGGCGCTCATCGCCCGCTACCGCCTGCAACCGTTCATCGTGACGCTGGCGATGATGGTGTTTGCGCGGGGCCTCGCCAAGTCCATTTCGGGCGGGCGAAAGATCTCCACGTACGTGCAGCATTCCGACGGAAGCTTCGAGAACGTGCCCATGCCGGCGGTGTTCTCGCTCATTGACACCCGCGTGTTCGGGGGAAACGTCGCGGTCGTCACCGTCATTTTTTTGATCTGCGTCGCGTCGGCGTGGTTTCTGCTGGCGCGCACGCGCGCGGGGCGCTACCTGTACGCCCTCGGCGGCAACGAAACGGCCGCGCACCTCTCGGGCCTGCCGCTGTTTCGGCTGAAGGTGCTCGCCTATGGGGCCTGCGGGTTCTTTGCGGCGGTTGCGGGTATCTGCCAGGCCGCACAGGAGACCCAAGGCGATCCCGAGGCCGGCGCGGCCTATGAATTGACCGCCATCGCCATCGTTGTTATCGGCGGGACCAACCTTATGGGGGGGCGCGGGAGTGTGCTGCTCACTTTGCTGGGCGCCCTCACAATCGGGTATCTTGAGAAAATACTGAGCCTGAACGCCGTGGGCGAGTCCAGCCGCCTGATGTTGACGGGCGGCATTATCGTTGCCGCTGTTCTGATGCAGGGGCGTCGGCGCGCGTAGTCGGGCAATTCCGGAAGGAGAGGGAATCATGCGTATATGGCCGAATTGGACCGGTGTGCTGCTTCTGGTGTTTGCGTCGCTGGCGGGCTGCGGGGGCGGGGGACAGTCCGGGGGGCAAGCGACGGGTGGCGCGGCCGATATGGCGGATCCGGGCGGAAAGCGGGCCGTGATCGGGATGAGCCAGTGCAACCTGGGCGAGCCCTGGCGCGTGCAGATGAATGAAGATGTGGCCCGCGCGGCCGCGCAGCACCCGGAGATTCAGGTGATCTTCAAGGATGCGCAGAACGACACCCTGACACAGCGCGCGCACATCGAGGAGTTCATCAACCAGGGGGTGGACGTGCTGATTTGTAGCCCGAAAGAGGCCGCGCCGCTTACCGAGCCGCTGAAGCAGGCCTACGACGCGGGGATTCCGGTCATCGTGCTGGACCGGGCGGTGAATGGCGATGCGTACACCCAGTTCATCGGCGCGGACAACAAGATCATTGGCGAGGCGGTGGGGCGCTGGGTTGTTGAGGCGCTCGGCGGCCAGGGCAAGGTCGTGGAGTTGAAAGGCCTGATGACGAGCACGCCCGGCCAGGATCGCCACAGCGGATTTCGCCAGGGGATCGAAGGTAGCGGCATTGAGGTGATTTTCGAGGCCGATATGAAGTGGCTCGAGCCCGAGGCGCGGAAGGAAATGGAGTCCGCGCTGGCGCGCTTTCCAGAGATCGACCTGGTGTACGGCCACAACGACCCTGCGGCGCACGGCGCGTGGCTCGCGGCGAAGGCGGCCGGCCGGGAACAGGCGATGCGCTTCGTGGGCATCGACGCGCTGGCCCACGAGGGGATGCAGTACGTGCGCGAGGGGATTCTGGACGCCTGTTTCGAATACCCCACGGGCGGCGGGCAGGCGATCGAGACGGCCCTGCAGCTTCTGCGGGGTGAAGACGTTCCGAAGTCCATTGTGCTCCCGTCGCGCTTCTTTACGCCGGACAACATCGAGGGGGGCGGTGAATGGCTGGCCGCGCCCGTCGCGGAGTGATTCGGGCATGATTGGATTCCGCTCTCCTATCTTCGTGGTGCTGTTCGCCCCGCTGGCGTTGGCCGGATGTTCGCCATCGCTTCACGACACCATCGGCCGCGGCGATATCGAGAGCGTGCGCGCGATGCTGGCCGAGGATCCCGGGCGCGTCTCGGATACCAACGCCCTGGGCAAGCAGCCGTTGCAGTATGCCGTGATGTACGCGCAACGCGAGGCCATGGAGGCGCTTGTCGAGGCGGGCGCGGACCTGAATGCGCGGGACAACACCGGGATGACCGCGCTCCATGTTGCGGCGATGTACGGGCGCAAGGGGCCTATCCGCTGGCTTGTTTCGCGCGGCGCGGATGCGCTCGCCGTGGATGATTTTGGCGATCGCCCGAGCCATCTGGCCGCCATCTACGGGCAGGCCGACGCCGTCGCCCTGCTCCATGAAAGCGGGGATGACTTGCGTGGAAGAAATGAGAACGGGATGACGCCGCTCGATCTCGCCATCAAGCACCGGCGAACGGAAGCGGCGGACCGCATTCGGGCGCTGATCGGAGAGGCGGGCGATTCGCCCTGACGCAGACTGCCCCGGGAGTCTTCCGTCCGCCTGTTCACCCGCGTCCGCCGGGGTAAACCGCGGCTCCGTATTTGCAGCGGAAAGCCCGCGGGCCGTACAATAATAAGCCGGTACGCAATCCGGCGTACTTCTCTTCCTTTTTCCGCCGATGGGCCTTTGTCCATCCACAAGCACCTGTCCATTGAGCGCCTCCCGGATGAGCAAATCCCAAAAGCAAGAACGCCTGGGCTTTCTCTGCCTCCTCGGCGCCATCAGTCTCTGGAGCACCGTGGAAGTGGTGACGCGGACTCTGCATGCCGACATCCGGCCGGTGCAACTGGCGTGGGTTCGCTTTCTGCTCGGCGGCGGGCTGCTGTGCGTGCTGCTTCCGTTTCACCTGCGCCGCCGCGGGCTGAAACTTGACCGGCGCATCCTGGTATTCGCGATGATCCTGAGCTGGCCCGGGGTGGTGATGTCGAACATTGCGCTCCAGTACAGCCTGACGGCCGCGGGCGCCGCGGTCGTGGCGACGGTTTACGGGGCCGCGCCGCTTATCGTGCTGGCGCTCTCTCGTGTGCTGCTGGGCGATCCCTTGACCTTGCCGCGTATTGCCGGTCTTGCGAGTGGTTTTCTGGGCATAACCATCCTGAGTTTTGGGAAGCCTTCGCCGGATTTCTCGTTGTTTGGCGTGGTGTGCGCCCTTGTGGCGGCCGGTTCCTTCTCGCTCTGGACGGTACTCGTGAAGCGATCCGCGGGGCCCTACGCCGGCCTTCCGGTGACGGCGCTGTGCTGCGCGTTCGGCGTCTTGTTCATGACGCCGATGGCGTGGATCGAAAACGACGGCTTTAATCTGCGTGCGCTGGCCCCCCATGCGGGACTGGTGCTCTACCTTGCGATCGGGGGCACGGGCCTGGCGTACTGGCTCTATTTCACGGGGCTTGAGCACGTTGATGCCACCCGCGCCATGAGTGTAATCTTGCTCAAGCCCCCCGCCGCGGCCCTGCTGGCCTGGTTCTGGCTCGGCGAACCGCTCACCTGGAATGTGCTCGTGGCGATGGCGCTGATTCTGGTCGCGCTGTATGGCGTCTTTGTGTGGGACCGCAATCGCCGCCTTCGCGCCCTTCAACATCCGGATGAAACAGGGCGTCCCGCTCATTCCGGTTGAGGTACACGTAAACTATGGATGTTAGTGACGGCATGGTGACCATCTACACGGATGGTGGATGCGATCCCAATCCGGGGATCGGGGGGTGGGGGGCCATACTGATTTTCAAAGGGCGGGAGCGGGAGCTTTCGGGCAGCGATCCGGAGAGCACGAACAACCGCATGGAAATGACGGCGGCCATAGAGGCCCTTTCGGCGCTTAAGCGCCCGTGCACGGTCGTGTTGCACACGGATTCCGAGTACCTGAAGAAGGGCATCACGGAGTGGCTACCGGGCTGGAAGCGGCGCAACTGGCGGCGCAAGGGCGGCCCGATCAAGAATCTGGACCTCTGGCGCGAGCTGGATCGGCTTGCGGGGCTTCACCAGGTCCAGTGGCGCTGGGTCAAGGGGCACGCGGGGCATCACTACAACGAACGTTGCGACGCGCTTGCGACCGCGGCGATCGCGCGCGCCAAAACGGGTTGTGGTTGAGGGGTGTTTTAAACCACAATATGTTGTGGTATACTGCCCCCGGTTTCTCAACGCACGGATCCGGCCATGTTGCACAGCCGATACCCCAGAAAGCGCCTGATACTCTACCTGATCCCCATTTTGATGGGATTGGTCGGGCTTCAGTTTTCGCTGTTGCTGGACAACAGCGTCCTGCGTGGTCTCACGGCCATGGTTGCGGTCGCTATTCCGCTGATATCCTTTGGCAACCTGCTGGCGCGCTTTCAGATAAGTCTCGTGGAGCGCTTTTTCCTGCTGCTGGGCGTGGTGTTGCTTCTGGTTGGCGCCGGGCTGAGCGTATCCGGCTTTTCCTGGGGCCTGGAAGACGGGGGGTTCACGCCGGAACCTATCGCGTTCCTTTCGCGCCTGATCGGCATCGGCAGCCTGATGCTCGGGCTGGTGGTGGTGCTGTATATGGTGGCGCGGACCGGCGAGGACGTGGAGGCGGCGGCGGAGCGCTTCAGTTACCTGGCGAACCATATCCACGAGGGGTTTATTCTCAGCCGTGTGGATGGGCCGGTACTGATGGTGAACAAGCGCTTCCTCGACATGTTCGGAATCCCCGAGAGCGAGGTTATTGGGCAGAGCCCGCTGTCTCTCGCCGATCGCTTCGACTTGCGCGGCGCCGCGGAGCATTTCGAGCGGCAGGGATCGGGCGAAGCGGACGAATACGAAGTCACCTGGACGGTGGACGGGGAAGAGCGGCATTTCTGGTTCAGCAGCACACCGGTCCGAAACCGTTTCGGGCGGCAGTACGCCACCTTGGCGACGGTGCGCGAAGTGACCGAGCAGCGGCGTCTTGCGAAGCGCGTGGAGCGCTATGCGGAGGGGCTGCAAACCCTGGTCGAAGAGCAGACGCAGAAGCTCAAGCAGTCGGAAGAGCGCTTCCGGACACTGCTGCTGTCCATGAACGAGGGATTCCTCACGGTGGACGGGAGCAACCGCATCCAGTTTGCGAACAAGCGCATCTGCGACCTGCTGAAGATCCGGGAGAACGGGATTATCGGCCGGGATATTCTGGATTTCGTGGATCCGGCGGGCCGGGTTCGGCTGTTGAATATTCTGGTTCGCCGCGGGGCCATGCCCGACGAAGAGGCACGCCTGGAGTTGAATTTTGTGGACACGCACGGCGAGCCGCTTCCCGCCATGCTCGCGATTACGTACTTGCGCCACGGCATTAACATGGAGCCGGCGCATTCGCTGGTGGTGACGGACGTCAGCGAGCTTATTCAGATGCAGCACCAGCTGAAGCAACGCGCGGCCGAGCTGGAGGAGCTGAACGAAGAGTTGCTCATGCACGATCGCGCGAAGGACAGCTTTCTTTCAAACGTGAGCCACGAACTCCGCACCCCCCTGAGCACGATCCAGGGGTATGTGGAAATGCTCGATTCGGGCAGCCTGGGCGCGCTGGAGAGCGCGCAGCATTCGGCGATCCGGGTGATGGATCGGAACGTGCGGCGTCTCGTGGGGCACTTGAACGAGATCATCGAATTCAGCCGGATGGAGATTCGCGGCGTACAGATATCCCGCCGCCTGATGAGCCCGGCATATCTGGTGAACGAGACGGTGTCGTCGTTTCATCCGGCGGCGCTGGCGCGCGAGATCACGCTGGTGGCGGATCTGGCGGAAAACCTGCGCCCGACCTGGTGCGACCGCCAGAAGATGGACCAGGTGCTGGGCATCCTCTTTAACAACGCCCTGAAATTCACCCCGGAGGGCGGCACGATAACCGCGCGCGCGGCCTGCCTGCCCGATCGGACCTTTCGGGTTTCGGTTTCCGACACGGGCATCGGGATCCGCAAGGAACATCACCAGAAGGTGTTTGACAAGTTTTTCCAGGTCGACAGCTCCAAGACGCGCCGCTATGAGGGCACGGGTATCGGTTTGTCGATAGCGAAAAGCATCGTGGAGGCGCATGGGGGAACGATTGCCCTGGAGAGCGAGGAGGGCAAGGGCGCGACGTTCATCGTGGAACTGCCGAACGCGGTGTTCGACGATCGCTGGGACCGGAGCAGCCTGGGCGAGCTCGGCGGGCTGGATGTGCTGGTGGTGGACGAGGGAGAGGCGTTTCCGCTGGCGCTTTCGAGCGTGCTGGACGAACTGGCGGTGTCGCGGCGCCAGGCGGCCAACGGGTACGAATGCGTACGGGAGCTGGAGCGGAAGAAGCCGGATCTGATCCTGTTGAACGATACCATTAGCGATGTGGCCGGGCTGAACACGCTGGCGCTGCTTCGCCAGAATCTGGCGTCGGACACGGTCCCTGTCATAGCGTTTTCGGGGGAGTCCGGCGAGCGCCTGCGGGAGGCGGGCAGTATCTGGGGGGACATCCAATTCGTTTCCAAGCCATTCAGCGCGCAGGATTTCGCGGATGCGCTCCATCTGGTGAGCACCGCGGGGGACGTGCGTTTTGAGTCCGCCCGCCCGGTGCGGTCCCGGGACGAGCAGCCGGTCGCGGGACGGATTCTGGTGGTCGATAGCGACCCGGGCCTGCTGGAGTGGGTCGAGACGGCGATGGGCCGGCGCCGGGTGCTGGCGTTTTGCGCGAGTTCACCCGCGCAGGCCATGGAGCTGGTGAAGATCGAAACACCCGATACCATATTTGTTGATGTGGATGTGCCGGGCGTCGCCGCCGAGGAGCAGTTGCACCGGCTGCTTCCGTATGCGTCCGCGCACGGCATTCCCCTGTACGTAATGACCGGTTTGCCCCGGCGAACGCCGGCGCCGGCGGAGGTGGCGGGCTACCTTCGCAAGCCGTTTAACGCGGACGAAATGATCAGCCTGTTGCGCCACCACGTTTCTGTGGAAAGCGCGCACCAGATAACTTAGGGTTGGTGGATTCATGCCTTTTGCACACACCGCGCACGCCACCGCGCGCACCATGGAGTTTCGCATGTCTGTTTTTGCTGCCCGATTCATTCTCGCGGCCTCGGTATCCGCGCTGTTTCTCGGCGCGCCCGGCGCCGTGGCGCAATCGCTTGACCAGCCCAGCATTATTTGCGTCGAGGTGGACCGGGATCTGGTGCTTTACGAAGAAAACGCCCAGCTTCAGCGCCCGCCCGCGAGCATGATCAAGTTAATGCTTATGCTACTCGTCGTCGAGGGCTACGGGCGTGGCGACTGGGACGAGGATACGCCGATTACGGTGTCGCCACGGGCCGCGGGCATGGGTGGAACCCAGGTCTACCTCAAGGCCAACGAGACGTGGCCGCTGGATCACCTTATGCAGGCGATTGCCGTGGCGTCGGCGAACGATGCCGCGCAGGCGGTGGCGGAGGGGCTCTGGGGGAGCGAGGCGGACTACCTGGCCGCGGCGAATGCGCGCGCGAAAGAGCTTGGCATGAAGAACACCGTGATCAACGGGGTGCACGGGCTGCCGCCGGATGATGGCGTCTCCTTCGACCTGACGACCGCGTCGGACATGGCGAAGCTTGCCCGGGTATGCGTGGGGATTCCGGAAATCATGTCGCTGGCGCGGCAGAAGGAACTCCAGTTTCGACCTAAAGACGCCACGAAGTACAACACAAACAAGATGCTCTGGCGCATGGAGGATTGCGACGGGCTCAAGACGGGGTTCATCCGCGCGGCGGGCTTTTGTGTGGCGGCGACCGCCGAGCGGCATGGGCGGCGGCTGATTTGCGTTATCATGGGTTCGCCGAGCAAGTACGGACGGTTTCAGCTTGCCGAGGATCTGTTCAACCGGTTTCTGGATGACTACGGCGAGATTCAGCTGCTTGCAAAGGGCGCGCCGATCGGCGTGGGGGTTCCAGTGGCCAACGGCCGCGCGCCGATGGCCTCGGTGGCGGCGGCGGGGGATGTCTCGGTCATGCTGCCGCGCCATTTGCTTTCCCAGCTTGAAGTGTCCGCCACCCATCCCGAGCGGCTGACGGCCCCGGTTTATCCGATGACGGTGGTTGGCGAGTTGACCGTGTCGCTGCACAACCAGACGATTGCGTCCGTTCCCCTGATGGTGGCCGGCGCGGTGGCGGCGGACGGCTGGTACCTGAGCATTCAGGACGGGGTGGCGCGGTGGAACGGGCTGGAGAAGCTGAACGCCATCGCGGGGTCCTCCGAAGGGGAGGCCTTACCGGAGGAATAGGCGCGCCGGGTGTTCGGGTCCGATTCTGGCGCGGCCGCTAGGTTGCCGGGCGCAGGGACTCGATGGCTTCGAGGTACGATTCGTTGCGGAACACGTAGGACCCGGCGACGAGCACGTTCGCGCCGGCCTCAATCACCAGCGGGGCCGTATCGCGGTCGATGCCGCCATCGACCTCGACGTCCCGATCACCCATCATCGCGCGGATGTTCTGGATCTTGCGGAGCATGTCCGGGATGAAGGCCTGGCCGCCGAAACCGGGATTCACGGTCATCACGAGCACCATGTCGATGTGCTCCGTGATGAATTCGATGTCGTCTTCCGGCGTGCCGGGATTGAGCACGATACCGGCCTGGCATCCGAGCTCCTTGATGCGGTCGATTACGCGTAAGGGGTGATCGGTGGCTTCCACGTGGAAGGTGATCATGTCCGCCCCGGCATTGGCGAAGTCCGCCACGTAGGACATGGGGTCCGCGATCATCAGGTGGACATCCATGGGGACGGTGCAGTGGGGGCGGAGGGAGGCGACCACGGGCGGCCCGATGGTGATGTTGGGGGCGAAATGGCCGTCCATGACATCCACATGGATCAAATCGGCCCCGGCCTCGATAACCGCGCGGACCTCTTCGCCGAGGCGGCTGAAATCGCTGGAAAGTATGGACGGGGCGATCTTGATGGAGGGCACGGAACGACCTTTCTTTACACGCTACGGCGTGGTTCTTACCGGGGGCTGGCCATCTTCGATGGCGTAGGATGCGACGACGATTTCGTCGACGTAGAAGTCGATGCGGCAGCGTTCGCGGTACTCCACGTCGACCTTTAGGGAACTTCCCAGCACGCGGCTGGCGCGCGATACCTCGTCGTTGGAGGCGGGGAAGGTTTCCAGCACGGTGCGGTTGCCGTCCCGGTCCACCTGTTCGATGCGCACGTCGCGGTTGTACCAGTCATAGCGCATTTCGTGGCTGACCGTGGCGCGAACGAGGGGAGCGGGTGTGGGCTCCGGCCGGGAGGACTTGACTTTATACGTCACCACCTGGCCGTTGAACAGGAGCGTCGCCGGCTGGGGATCCTGGTCAAGCACCACGTCTTCCCGGGCGCCGGGCATGTTCTCGACTTCCTGGGCGACGAGGGTTACGTTATAGGGCTTCATGATGGCCTCGATCTCGGAAACGGGCCTTCCGCGAAGGTCGGGCATATAGTCGCGGTATTGGCCGTCGCCGTCACTGACCAGCAGGTGGATGCTCGCGCCCTTTTCGATGTCGTATCCGGGGGGCGGATCCTGGGCGAGAATCATGTTGCGCGGCTTGGAATCGGGCACGCGCGCAACGCTTCCCAGGCGGAATAGAGAGGTTTCGAGTTCCTCGCGGGCGTTTTCCAGGTAGCGGTTCGCGAGGTCCGGCGCGGTGAGGTAGTCGCGCCCCATACTGACCGTGGTGTAGACCTTCCGGCCCGTGCGCACGACACGTCCGGGCGCGGGCCGCTGGCTGATGATGTGGTTTTCGGGCAGGGTGTCGTGCGGGGCCAGATCCTGCTTGCCCATTTCGAGCCCCTGCTCGCGGAGTCGTATCATGGCCTCGTTCACGGGGAGGTTGACGATGCTCGGCACCTGTACGGGCTCGCCCGCCTGGAGGGTGACGGTGTAGACGTAGTAACCGGACGCCGCCATGACGGCAACGAAGATTACCAGGGCGACGGACCACTGGATGCTCCAGGCGGCGAACTTTAGCAGGAAGAAGACAAAGTTCAGGATCGTTTCCGAAACCGCGTCAAGAAGAATCCGTCCCACGCTCCGTTTGATGGGAGGCTCTGATACATTCCTTGCGCTGTTTTCCACGAATTGAGATACTCCTGGCCGTCTTCGGGTGTAATGGCGCCTTCGTCCAGCAACGGTTGAACGACGGCGGCTGTTTCCTCGGGGGTAAAGGTGCAGACGGAATAGACGATAGTCCCGCCATTTTTGCAGAGCTTGACCGCCGATCGCAATAGATCGCGTTGGATGGCGCCCAGATCCGCGATCGACTCCGGGGTCATGCGCCATTTAATGTCCGGATGCCGCCGCAGGGTTCCAAGCCCGCTGCACGGGGCGTCCACGAGGATGCGGTCAAAGCCGTCCTGAAGGGGCGGGGCCGCGCCGTCGCCGCAAATCAACGCGATTCCGGGCGTTTCCAGGCGCTCGATGTTCTCCAGCACCTTCCAGAGGCGGCGCCGGCTGGCGTCCATCGCCACAATGTGCGCGTTGCCGCCCGAAAGCTCCGCGAGATGGGTTGTCTTCCCGCCCGGCGCGGCGCACATGTCCAATACCCGTTCCCCCGGTTTTGGTTCCAGAAGCAACGCGGGCAGCATCGAAGCGGTGTCCTGGAGGAAGAAGTGGCCCTGCTGGAACCATTTCGTCCGCGAGAGGCCGCCGCCCTGAACGACCCGCAGCGCGTCCGGCAGGGGCACATCATCCGTCACCAGGCAGCCGGACTTTTCGAGGTTGGCGCGGAGGGCGTCCTTGGTCGTTTTCAGGGTATTGACGCGCAAAATGGAATCCGCCGGTGTGTCGGAGGCGGCGCAGAGGGCGGCGGCGCCTTCCTCGCCAAACTGCGCGATCCATTGGCGGACGAGCCATTTCGGTATGGAATACCGGATCTTGAGAAATTTGGGCAGATCCTGCGCCGGATCGGGGAGGCCGGCCGCTTCGAGGGTTTGCGGAATCCGCCGCAGCACCGCGTTCACCATGCGCCCGAGTCCGGCGTGGGTGCGCGCGCGCGCCAGATCCACCGAGGTGTGGACCATGGCTGGCGGCGTGACCTGGTCACAGAACAGGGACTGGTAGACCGCCATGCGCAGGATGATCAGGACCGGAAGCGGCAGTTCGTTCAGGGGCTGGTGGCAGTGCTGCTGGAGGATATAGTCGCAGAGCGTGCGGTGGCGCACTGTGCCGTAGACGAGCATGCCGAGAAAGCGCCGCCCGCGTTCGGAGAGCTTCTTCCGGCGCTGTGTCTTATCCAGCGAGGCGTCGAGATATACGTTGCGCTCGAAGACACGCAGCAGGACGTCAACCGCGGCGTCGCGGACGGGATCGACGGGCATCAGGTGATATCCGTGAAGGCGTCGCCGGGGCCCAGCTTATGGCCGCGCAGGAAATCACCCGCCGCCATGGCGCGCTTGCCGGGGGCCTGCAGTTCCGTGATGGCAATCCGTCCGTTTCCGGTGGCGACAATGATGCGATCCTTCAGGATTTCCTCGACCGCTCCCGGTTCGGCGGTTGCCTTGCCTTCGGCGAGCCGGGTTTCGTGGATGCGGTAGACCTCGCCACCGAGGTGGCAGTGGGCGATGGGCCAGGGCTGGGCCGCGCGCACGAGATTGTGGATTTCGCGGGCCGCCGCGCCCCACCGGATGCGCCCGTCGGCCTTCTCGAACATGCGGCACTCCACCGCGCGGGCGTGATCCTGCGGGGTAAAGACCGCCGTGCCCTCTTCGATTTGCCGCAGGCTTTTTAACATGAGGTCGGCGCCCAGCTTGCCCAGGCGATCGGCGAGTTCCACGGCGTTTTCGTTTTCGCCGATCACCACCTTCTCCTGCATCAGCACATCGCCCGCGTCCATCTCCAGCACGAGGCGCATGATGGATACACCGGTTTCGGTATCGCCATGGAGGATGGCGGAGCGGATGGGGGAGGGTCCACGGTATTTGGGCAGGAGGCTCGGGTGCAGGTTGATCCAGCCGTGCGGCGGAATATCGAGCAGGGGCTGTTTCAGCAGGCGTCCGTAGGCGGCAATCACGCAGACCTCCGGCTTCAGGTCGCGGAGCCAGGCCTCAAAGGTCCCATCGTTGAGCTTCGCCGGCTGATGCACGGGAATATCGAGCTTAAGCGCGGCTTCCTTCACCGGGGGAGGGACGGGACGGTTGCTCCGGCCCTGCGGCTTGTCGGGCTGACACACGACGGCGGCCACGTCGTGGAGGGCCTCGACGGCCTGAAGGGTGGGGACGGCAATCGCCGGCGTACCAAGGAAGACGACGCGCACTAGCTGGTCAATCCGGGGATATCGATCCCGCCGGCCATTTCGCTCATCTTGGCCTTGACGAGATCCTGGGCCTTGTGGACGCCCTCGTTGACGGCGGCCTGGATCAGCGTTTCAAGCACCTCGGGGTCTTCGGGGTTGATGATTTCGGGGTCGATCTTGATGGACACGAGTTCCATCTTGCCCGTCATCACGACATTTACCATTCCCCCGCCCGAGGAAGCTTCCACCCGCTCGTTGGCGAGTTCCTCCTTGACTTCTTCCATCTTCGCCTTCATCTCCATCGCCTGTTTGATCATGGCGCCCATTTTGCCAATATCGCCAAAATTCAGCACGGCAAGTTCCTCGTGTGGTGGGTGTACGTGATTTGGGCGCCCGCAAATGCGCCGGGGATAAACGCATAGTATAGCGCCGGGGCGGGCGCCGGGTAAAGCTGGCGGCGCGCAAACGAACGGCCCCGCCGACAATCCGGCGGGGCCGCAAACGGTTCGGGGGAGTATTTACAGCGCGGCGGCGCCGGCCTCGGCCACGGCGTGATCGTCTTCCACGGAGGAACCGGAGACGCCGATTGCGCCGATGATCTCGCCGCTCGCGTTTTTCAGCGGCACGCCGCCCGGGAAGGTGATCAGGCCGCCGTTCGAGTGCTCAATGTTGTAGAGCGACCCGCCGGGCTGGCTCAACTCGCCAATCGTGCCCGTGTTCATGTCGAAAAAGCGTGCGGTGCGCGCCTTCTTCTGGGCGATATCGATGCTGCCGAGCCAGGCGCCGTCCATCCGCACGAAGGCTTTGAGGTTGGCGCCCGCGTCCACCACCGCGATGTCCATCTTGGTGTTGATCGCCTCGGCTTTTTTCACCGCCGCCGCTACGACCCGGTTGGCCTGTTCGAGGGAAATGTCGCTCATAGTGGTACGATTCCTTTTTCTTGGGGTTAGTTGGTTCACCGGGAGTGACGGCGTCCTCGCGGGCCTCGCCGTACTCCGCCCTGCAATGAACGTTCAATTCTACGGGATTGCCGCGGGCAGGTCAATGATTATGGCCGGGTTGCGCGCATGCGTTATACTGATGCGAGCCCAGGACCCGTCCCAACCAGCCTATAAAAGGAATTCCCGTGACGCCATCGATCGCCAATCCCGCCATGCAGGAGAGCCTGGAGGTAACCCGAGAGCTACTGGACCGATACGACCGGCCCGGCCCGCGATATACCAGCTACCCGACCGCGCCGGAATGGAGCCACGAGTTTGGCGAGGCGGACTACCTTCGGGCGCTGGCGAATGCGGCGGAGCGGGCGGACGAGCCGCTCTCGATTTACGTTCACCTTCCCTTCTGCTGGGAACGTTGCCATTTTTGCGGTTGTAACGTCGTCATTTCGAAGCACCCCGAGGTCTCCGAGAAGTACCTGCAGTACGTGTACAAGGAGATCGGGATGGTGGCGCGGCGGCTGGGGAACCGGAAGACCGTCAAGCAACTCCACTGGGGCGGCGGCACCCCGACGTACCAGTCCGTCGAGCAGATCAAGGCGCTGCATGGGGTCCTGGCGCGCGAGTTCGAGTTCGCGCCCGACGCCGAGATCGCGCTTGAGGTCGATCCGCGGGTTACGTCCAGCGAGCAGCTCGAGACGCTCCGCGCGCTCGGCTTCAACCGCATCAGCATGGGCGTGCAGGACCTCGACCCCAAGGTTCAGGCGACGATCAACCGCAACCAGACGGAAGCGCAGACCCGGGCGCTGTTCGGGAAATGCCGCGAGCTGGGTTTTGAGGGCATCAACATCGACCTCATTTACGGGCTCCCGGATCAGACGCCGGAGGGCTGGACGCGCACCGTAGAGGCCGTGATTGATATCCGGCCCGATCGGCTGGCCGTGTACAGCTATGCGCACCTGCCGGATCAGATCAAGCACCAGCGGAAGATGGACGATCACCTGCGGCCGACCGGCGCGGAGAAGTATGATCTCTTCGCCATTGCACGGCGGCTCTTCGTCGCCGCGGGCTACCGCATTATCGGGATGGACCATTTCGCGCTGCCGACGGATGAACTTGCGGTTGCGCTGGACGAGCGGCGGCTGCACCGGAATTTCATGGGCTACACGGTCGTGCCGGCGGAGGATATGGTGGCGTTTGGCGTTTCCGGGATTGGCGAAGTGGGGGGCGCCTACGCGCAGAACGAGAAGCGCCCGGCGATGTACTACAAGGCCCTCGACGCCGATACGCTGCCGGTGCTCTGCGGGACCTGGCTCACGGAAGACGATCAGGTGCGCCGCTGGGTGATCCGGCAGCTCATGTGCAATTTCTACCTGAGTTTTCAGGCGCTTTCGGAACGCTTCGGCGTTGATTACGATGCCTATTTCGCGGATGAAGAGTCGCGGCTGCAAGAGTTCTACCAGGAGCAATTCCTGGCGCGCGAGGGCGACAGTATCCGCGTGCTGCCTCTGGGCCAGGCTTTTATCCGGAATGTGGCGATGGTGTTCGACGCGCACTTGAAGAAACCGGCGCATTTTACGAAGTTTTCTCGGACGATTTAGGGGCGGGGGCCCTTCTCAGTATTTAACCGGCGTCCAGCCGGGCCTTGCGAGGATTGGCATGACCGAACCACGGAAAGTTGTCGTTATTGGTGGCGGCATTACGGGATTGTGCGCGGGCTACTACGCGATGAAGCGTCACGGGCGGGACGCGGTTGCCGTGCTGGAGGCGGGACCGACGCCGGGCGGCACGGCGTACACCGAGACGGTCGACGGATTCACCTTTGAAAAAGGCCCCAACGGCTTTCTAGACAAGGAGCCGAAGACACTCCAGTGGGTTCGCGATCTGGACCTGGAGAACCGCGTGGTGAAGGCCAACACGTTGGCGGCACGCCGCTTTATTTACCGGAATGGCGCGCTACACGAAGTTAAGCCGCCGCCCGCGTTTCTGGCGTCGAAGTTGCTCTCGCTCCAGGGCCGCTTGCGTCTGCTCGGCGAGCCCTTCATCCCGCAGCGGGTGTCCGAGGAGGAAGAGTCCATCTGGGATTTCGCCGCGCGGCGTATCGGCGCGGAGTCGGCGGATACCCTGGTATCGCCGATGGTCAGCGGGATATTCGGCGGCGACGCGAAGCAGCTGCACCTGGCCTCGTGTTTTCCGAGGATGGCGGCGATGGAGGCGGAGCACGGCGGCCTGGTGAAGGCGATGCTGGCGAAGCGCAAGCAGAAGGGGTCGGGCCAGGGCTCGGCGATGGGCCCTGGGGGAACACTGACCAGTTTCAATGGCGGCATGGCGGTGTTGATCGATCGCGCGGCGGAGGAGCTCGGAGCGAGCCTGCGCCTCAACACGCCTGCGGCCCGAATCGAACGCGCGGACGGCGTGTATCGCGTCCAGATCGAGGGCGGCGAGACCCTGGAGGCGGAGTCGGTCATTGTCGCGGCGCCGGCGCACGTGGCGGCCGGCCTGACGCACGATCTGGACGCCGATCTCGGTGCGGCGCTTTCGGAAATCCCCTATGCCAGTATGACCGTGGTCTGCACCGGTTACGAGCGGAAGGCCATAGGCCACGATCTGCACGGTTTCGGATTTCTGGTTCCGCGCACCCAGCAGAAGCGCATTCTGGGCTGCATCTGGACTTCCACGCTCTTCCCGGGGCGCGCGCCGAAGGACAAAGCGATTCTGAGGACGATGATCGGCGGCGCGACCGATCCCGGCGCGGTGGAACTGGACGACGAGGCTTTTCTCGCGATCCTCCGCGAGGAATTGTTCCCGATGCTCGATATCCAGGCCGATCCCGTTGTTTACCGGATTTACCGCTGGGAAAAAGCGATTCCCCAATACACCTTTGGGCACCAGGCCCGCCTGCGGCGCATTGAAGCGGCGGAGGCGCGCCACCCGGGCCTGCGCTTCGCCGGCAATTCTTATCGCGGCGTGGGGATCAACGACTGCGTGTTGTCCGCGTTGCGCGCGCTGGGGGAAGAAGTCCCCTGAGCCGCGGCGCCCGTTGAACCGAACAGGCGGCAGGTTCCATGAGCCCACACCAGAACCCATTTCTCGATCCGTCGCAACCGCACATGATGACGTGCACCGTGCTGCACTGGATTCCCGTGTTCACCCGGGAGGAAACGGTTTCCATCGCGCTGGACGGATTGGCGTACCTTGCGGGCGAGGGGCTGGAGGTGCATGCCTACGTCGTGCTGGACAACCACCTGCAGCTGATCGCGCGCAGCCGGAACCTGGACAAGTCGATGATTCGCTTCAAGCAGAACACCGGCCGCCAGCTGCTCAAGTACCTGGCGGACCACGACGTTCGGGTCATTCTGGACCAGTTCGCGTTTCACCGCGATGCCGGGCAGGACGAGCGGGATGTCGCCTTCTGGCAGGAAGGGATGCACCCGGAACTGATCATCAGCGACCGGATGATGCGCGAAAAGATTGAGGAGCTTCACGCCAATCCGGTTAAACGCGGTTATGTGGATGAGCCTGAGCACTGGCGCTTCTCCAGCGCGCGGGATTATGCGGGGGGGAAAGGGCTCATCCCGATCGTGCCTTGGGACTTGGGCGGGCGCGGGTAGCGGCGCTGCCGCGCGTGAATTTTTCCGGGCGTCCCGGGGTATAATCCCTCAAACAACACCGAGATCCGAATTGGGCCGCGATTGCCCCGCATGGAAGGGACTATGCCGTGAGTGACGCTACACCTACACCCGCCGAGACCCCAGTTCCGCCCGCGAAGGGCGCGCGCCGCTTTGGCTGCGTGCATGTTCTGGCCGTGATCCTGGCCGGGCTGTTGTTGTCCGTGCTCGCGAGCGCGTGGTGGGTCAAGCGGAATGTCTACGCGTCGCCCTTCCGCACCACAGAGCTGAACGCGCGGGAGCAGGCGGAATTCGAGGCGAAAGTCGCGCAACTTGAGGCGGCGGGCGGCGCGGCGCCGGCGCCGGGGCGGGAGGTCGCGGTTCCGGAGGCGTATAGCGAGGAGGGCGCGAACCGGGAAATTCGCATTACCGAGAAAGAACTCAATGCGCTGATCGACAAGAACCCGCAGTGGGCGGATCGGGTGGCGATCGACATTTCGCCGGACCTGCTGAGCCTCGTCCTGCTCGTGCCGGTCGATCCGGAATTCCCCATTATCGGCGGCACGACGGCGCGGATTACGGCGGGCGCGACGCTCCGCTTTGAGAACGACCAGCCGGTGGTCATTGTCCGCGGTATCAGTATCGGCGGGATTCCGCTGCCGTCGGCGTGGATGGGCGACTTGAAGAACAAGGATCTGATCCAGGAGTATGGCGGGCAGGGTGGCTTCTGGGATGGCCTGGCGCGCGGCGTCGAGGCGATCAAGCTCGAAGAGGGCAACCTTTATTTGAAACTCCGGGAATAGCGCGCCGCGCGGGCGCGAGGAGCGGTGCGTTGGGGCTATCCGGCGATCAGTGGTTTACTCTCGGGGTCCTTGCGGCCGCGCTCGGGCTGTTTGTCTGGGGCCGGTGGCGCTACGACCTCGTGGCCATCGCGGCCCTGCTTGCGGTGGTGATGTGGGGGCTTGTGCCGCCGGAAGAGGCCTTCGCGGGCTTCGGGCACCCGGCTGTGGTCACGGTGGCCTGTGTGCTGGTGTTGGGCCAGGGCTTGCAGAGCAGCGGCGCGGTGGATGTGCTCGCGAGACGCTTGCTACCCTCCTCCGCCGGCCCGTCCGCGAGCATACTGGCGCTCTCGGCGCTGGCCGCGCTTCTCTCGGGCTTCATGAACAACGTGGGCGCGCTGGCCCTGCTGATGCCGGTGGCGATCCAGCTTGCGGGCAAGCACGACCTGCCGCCGGGCCGGGTCTTGATGCCGCTGGCGTTCGCTTCGATCCTCGGGGGGACGACAACGCTGATCGGGACGCCGCCCAATCTGATCGTATCGGGGTTTCGCCAGGCCGAGGGGGCCGGGGGCTTCGGCATGTTCAGCTTTGCAATGGTGGGCGCGCCGCTGGCGCTGGCGGGGGTGGCTTTTATCGGCCTGGCGGGCTGGCGTCTGGTTCCGGGGCGCAAACAGCCGGCGGGCGGTAGCTTCGAAACGGGATCGTATCTGAGCGAGGTGCGCGTAAAGGAAGGCAGCAAGGCCGCCGGCAAGCGCATCCGCGAAATCGACCAACTTCTGGACGAGTCCGACGCGCAGATTGTCGGCCTGGTCCGTCACGAGGTGCGGCTGTCGGCCCCGAATCCGGGGCGCATCGTTCGCGCGGGGGATATTCTCGTCATTGAAATCGACCCGGAGTCCATTTCGTCCGCGCTTTCGGGGCTGGGGCTCGGGCTGGAGGAAGACCGGAAGTCCAAGAAGCGGGAGCAGGAAGGCGAGGAGGCCGGGCCGGATGCGGGGCCGGATTCCGGGGAGGATGGGGGGGAGGAAGCGCGGGAGGCGGAGTCCGGGGCCCCGGGCGATATCGTTATTCAGGAACTCGTCGTGGCGCCGGGCGCGCTGATCGCTTCCCGATCGGCTACCGATATCGAATTGCGGACGCGCTACGGGATCAATCTGCTCGCGATTTCGCGTCAGGGCCGCCGGTCCATCAAGCGACTTCGTTCCACCCGGCTCAAGCCCGGCGACGTGTTGCTCCTTCAGGGCGCGGAGGAGGCGCTGGCCGGCTTCGCCTCCCAGTTTGGCTGCCTTCCGCTGGCCGCGCGGGGAATTCGCGTTCCGCGGAAGGGCGAGGCGCTGGCCGCGGCCCTTGTGATGGCTTGCGCGGTTGCCGCCGTGGTTGCGGGGTGGTTCCCCGCTTCCGTTGCATTCGCCGCGGGCGCCCTGGCGATGGTCCTGGCCGGGGTTGTGCCGGTCCGTTCCATCTACACGTCCGTGGACTGGCCGGTGGTGGTGCTGCTGGGGGCGATGTTGCCGGTGGCGGGGGCGATGGCCAGCACTGGGGCGGCGGATGTTATCGCGCGCCTGGTGCTTGACTCGCTGGCGGGCGGCAATGCCATTGTGGCGTTGGCGCTGCTGCTCATTGCGACCATGCTGCTGACGGATCTGATGAACAACGCCGCGACGACGGCGGTCATGTGCCCGATAGCGCTCAGCTCCGCGTCGCAACTCGGGGTGAACGGGGATACGTTTCTCATGGCGGTGGCTGTGGGCGCGTCGTGCGCGTTTCTGACGCCGATCGGCCACCAGAACAACACGCTGATCCTCGGCCCGGGCGGCTTCCGGTTTGGCGACTACTGGCGGCTCGGGCTGCCGCTGGACGTGATTGTCGTGGGCCTCGCGCTGCCGCTTCTGCTGTGGGCGTGGCCGTTGGGGTAGGCCGGGGGGCGCGATTGACGCCGGTTTACGCGGTTCGGGCGCGAATGGCGTCCGCCGCTTCCCGGGCTCCTTCCGGCGCTTCGAAGCCGCGTTTCGGGATGATGAAGGCGTTTATGCCGCCGGTGAAGAGGAATATGAATTCATCGGTCTCGGCCACTTCGGTGACGTGGCTCCAGGCGAGGCTGCCTTCGCCCATCGGGGTTTTGATGGCCAGGTGCTCGTCCGTCACGGTAATGGTGGTGTCGGTGAACATGCCCTTCTGCGGCGAGCGCTTGATGGCGCCCTGTGCGATAATGGGCCAGATCCTGTGGATGCAGTACCAGTAGGCCCCGCCCAGCAGCGCGGCGGAAATCATCAGGTACGCGGTGAAATAGGCGGGGTGGTGGATGCCGAATTTCGGGTGGTCGTATTCGAGGCCGACGAAGAACAGGAAGAGCGCCACGCCGAGCAGGTAGAGCCGCCGGACGTGCCGACGCCCCGCACGGGTATGGCGGTAGAAGTGGCGCAGGTAGGCTTCGTAGTCTTCGCCGGTCAGGGTGAATCGGGCGGTAAGTTCGGGCATGGGGCCTTGCATTCCTGGGGAGGCCGGATAGCCGTTGGGGCGGCGGCGGGCGGCAGACAGATCGGACGTATGGGATATGTAAAACGGCCTCCGGGGAATTCCGGAGGCCGTTCATGCAACTAAGGTCTACACGTTGTACGTGGTCGAGGCGGTGGTTCCGCCGCGGCCGGTCCAGTTCGTGTGGAAGAACTCGCCCCGGGGCTTGTCGAGGCGTTCGTAGGTGTGCGCGCCGAAGTAGTCGCGCTGCGCCTGCAGGAGGTTCGCCGGCAGGACTTCGGCCCGGTAACTGTCGTAGTAGGCGATGGCGGAGGACATGCAGGGGGTCGGGATGCCGTGCTTGACGGCCTCGGAGACCGCCCAGCGCAGTGCGGGCTGCGCCTTGTCCACCGCCTGCTTGAAGTAGGGGACCAGCAGGAGGTTGACGCAGTTCGGATCCGCGTCGAAGGCCTTCTTGATCTCGTCGAGGAACTGGGCGCGGATGATGCAGCCGCCGCGCCACATGAGCGCGATGTCGCCGTAGTTCAGGCTCCATCCGTATTCCTTCGCCGCGTACTGGATGAGCTGGAAGCCCTGGGCGTAGGAGCAGATCTTGGACATGTAGAGGGCCTGGCGCAGGTTTTCGAGGGCCTCGACGATGTTGTAGTTTTCCGCGGAGGCCTGCGGCCCGCCGAGCACCTTCGAGGCGGCCACGCGCTCTTCCTTCACGGCGGAGAGGCAGCGCGCGAACACGGCCTCGGCCACCGTGGGCACGGGCGCGCCGAGGTCCAGGCCGCTTGTCGAAGTCCATTTTCCCGTGCCCTTCTGGCCGGCGGTGTCCAGGATGACATCGACCATCGGCTTGCCGGTTTCGTCGTCGGCCTTGGCGAGGATTTCCGAGGTAATCTCGATGAGGTAGCTGTCCAGCTCGGTCTTGTTCCAGGCGGTGAAGACCTCCGCCTGTTGCGGGGCGGACATGCCCAGGAGGTGCTTCATGATCGAGTAGACCTCGCAGATCATCTGCATGTCGCCGTACTCGATGCCGTTGTGCACCATTTTCACATAGTGGCCGGCGCCGTCCGCGCCGATGTACTCGCAGCACGGGGAGCCATCCGCGACTTTCGCGGCAATCGCCTGGAAAATTGGCTTGACGTGCGTCCAGGCGTCCTTCGATCCGCCCGGCATGATGGAGGGCCCCATCAGGGCGCCTTCCTCGCCGCCGGAGACGCCGGTGCCGATGAAGAGCAGACCCTTCTCTTCGAGGTACTTCGCGCGGCGGATCGTGTCGGGGAAGTGGGTGTTCCCGCCGTCGATGATGATGTCGCCCGGCTCCAGGTGCGGGATCAGCTGCTCGATGAAGTCGTCCACGGCGCTGCCGGCCTTGACGAGCATCATGACGCGGCGCGGCTTTTCGAGGCTCGCGCAGAGCTCCTCGACGCTGTGGCAGCCCTTGATGTTCTTGCCCTTGGCGCGTCCTGCGACGAAATCATCCACCTTGGAGACGGTGCGGTTGTAAACCGCGACGCCGAAGCCGTTGCGCTCCATGTTCAGCACCAGGTTTTCGCCCATGACGGCCAGGCCGATAAGGCCGATATTCATTTTGTCCATGTTCGCTCTTTCTATGGTTTGTCGCGCATGCCCGCGTATGTATCGGGGCTACGGCTGAAAGCCGACCTTGCGCGTCCGTTCTTCGTTGCGCCGAAAATGATGCAGCAGGGAGGCGGTCTTGCCTTCCACGACCAAGGGGGTCACCGCCACGAGTTCCCAGCCCTGGTTGCCGAGTTCCTTCAGCTGTTCGTCCAAGGTGTTGTCGTGGACATGCCCGTTAATCACATTGACCGACAGCGTCTTGTAATCCCAACCGTCCGGCATCGTCTGCCTCCTCGTTGTTCAGCCTCGCGCCGCCTGCAACGCGTACGCGGGCAGTTTCTTCTCGGCGAACAACGGCGCGAAGCGCGTAAAGCGCTGGCGTCCGTTTACCACGGGCACGCTGGGCCAGTCCTCGCCGATCAGGGGGGTCACATACTGCAGGAAATCATCGGTGACGTCGATCTTGCTCGGGGCGATCCACTGCCTGGGGAAGGTGCGCTCCGAGTTCGCCACCTTCTCCAAGGGTACCTTGTCGTATTCCACGTTGTAAATCAGGCCGGGTTTCCGGAGGATGGTGGACATCCAGCCGTTTTCGCCGCTTGCGGCGATTTCCGCGGCCTTCTGGCCCACGCGGTAGGCTTCGTCGAGGTCGACAATGGAGGCGTAGGCGCAGGTGTCACGCTGGTCGCAGCCGGGGACCTGGCCGCGCGCCGCGCCCCGGGCCGCGAGGCCTTTTTCGTTCAGCAGGTTGACGACTTTCTGCGCCACCGTCAGCTTTGACGCGCCGAACTGGGCGTGGCCGAACGAATCCTTCACCTCGCCCAGCTCGCCGACATCGAATCCTTCGCTGACCACAACCACGCAGCGGCCGTCCCGGCGGAGCTGGTCGTTGATGTTGTCGCACATCTCCTCGGCGGTCACATCGGATTCGCGCAGGTAGATCTGGAGGGGCAATTCGCGCTTCGGATCCGCCAGGCGCGCGGCCGCGGGGATGTAGCCGATCTTGCGGCCCATGGCCTGGAGCACGAGGACCGGGTCGGCGGGGCAGGAACCGGCGTTCTCCTCGTTGGCGTTCTGCACGATACCCATCCAGTAGCGCGCGACGCTGCCGTAGCCGGGCGTGTGGTCGATCAGCTTGAATTCGGAGTCGCCGACGTCGTTGTCGATCGTTTTGGGCACGCCCACAGCGACCAGGTCGAGCCCCTTCTCGTGCGCGAGCTTCGCCACCTTGTTCGCGGTGTCCATGGAGTCGTTGCCGCCGTTGTAGAAGAAGTACCCGATGTCGTGGGCCTTCATCACTTCGATGATGCGGTCGAAATCCTCGGTCTGGCTGTCTTTCAGCTTGTAGCGGCAGGTTCCGATAGCGCCGGCGGCGGGGGTGTAGCGCAGGAGCGCGATCTCTTCCTCACTCTGCGCGGAGAGATCGAGCAATTCCTCTTTCAGCACGCCCTCGATTCCGTGCCAGCCGCCGTAGATCGTGCCGAACTGATCCGGGAAGGCCTTGCAGCCGTCGATGACGCCGCGCAGCGAGCTGTTGATAACCGGGCTGGGGCCACCGGACTGCGCCACAATAACATTCTTACCCATGGTGTAACTCCTTTTCCGCAGACCGGGCGCGGTCACTCGCCCGGGGTATTGTTGCGGTCTTCCTCGGGTCCGCCGTCCGGGGGCGTTTCGCCGCCGCGCTCGGTGAACCACCGCAGGAGGAACCCGCGATCCTTGTTTTGCATGCAGGCCTTCAAATAGAGGGCGGCGGGATGATCCGGGAATCGCGCCAGAAACCGGTTCATGGCCTTCACGCCCTCCAGCTCGCCATGGCGGAGGTAGAATGCAAGCCCTTCCAGCAACATCGCGCGCGAATCCAGCGCTACCTGGTTCCGCATTCGCTCGTACAGGCGCAGGGTTTCGTCGTAGCACCGGTTCGCGGCTTCGCGATCACCCGATTGGTCCCATAGTATACCTTCCAGCAGATGGGCCTGTACAAGATCCGGCGAGCGGGCCGTCAGGGCTGTGCAGATGGCCAGGGCCTCGCCGTACTGCCCGGCCCGGCCCAGCAGCGTGGCCTGGAGCAGGGCGGCGTCGTCGAATTCCGGGTCGGCCTCGGCGGCTGCGCTCGCCTGGCGGATGGCCTCTTCAAGATTTCCCTGGCCGAGGGCGGATTCGGCGCGCTGGTAGTGGTGTTGGGCCGCGTTTGTGGGGTTGTAGGCGCGATCGACGCCGGCCTCATAGCATCCGGCCAGGAGCGGGATGGCGCACAGGGCGAAGCGCCTGACGGGAAGCCTTGGGGACCTGAGGGACGGCAGGGACGGCAGGGACGGCAGGGACAGCAGGGACAGCAGGGACAGCAGGGACGGCAGGGGCTTCAGGAAACTCCGGGAGCGCCGCGAATCTCGGATGGGATGGCCCCCGTTCCGTCGCCGATGTCTCTGTCGTCCCTGGAGTCCCTGCAACCCCGCGGTATCCGCGTGTCTCGCTGCGTCCGTGGCTCCCAATGCCTATTCGCCCTCGATTCGATAGAGGATCTCGCCCGCATTGTGGACCACCAGGATACCCTCGTCTTCGCGGTTTTCGAAATCGGCGATGTTAATCGAATCGATATCGCGGTAGCCGAGGTTGATGGCGTCGCAGACCTCTTCCGGGATGGAAGTCGCCAGGGTTGCCGTCACCCTGGGCGTCTCCACGCCGTTCTCAAACGTGCCCGCGCCTTTCACGTGCGTCGAATGCGCCTTGATCGTGCCGGGGACATCCTTGAAGCGCTCGGCCTGTTTGGTGAAGTAGTCGCGCACGTGGTAGCCGACCGCCTTGATGTGCTTGTCGTGCGTGATGCTCACTTCGTGGATATGGCCGCCGTAGATGATGAGTTCGCCGCCGTCCGCCACCACGGGTTCGAGCTTGTACATGCACTTGCCGGCGACCCAGATTTCGTCGTACATCGGCGGGGCGATGGCGAGGACCTGTTTGAAGGGCTTCTTCTTCCAGACGATGTGGGTTCGGGCCGAGAGGTCCGCGGCCGCGCTCCAGGCATCGAGGGGATGGCCGAAAAAGACCGCGCGGGTGTCCTTGCGGACCACGGTGAGGCAAAAACAGACCGTCTCCGTGGGGATGAGCTTCGCCGCCGCGTTGATCACTTCGCGGACTGGCGTGTTTTTCGTTCCGTTGATCTTGTAGTTTGTGATCAGTGCGCCGAGCCAGTGAAACACGTTGAGGATGGCCTCGCCGGCGACACCGGGGAAGAAGTACTTGTAGCCGCCGCTGAAACCGACCACCTCGTGCGGGAAAACGGGCCCCACGATGCAGATCAGGTCATACTCCAGCACGCGCTTGTTGATCGTCACTTCCACGGACTCGCGCAGCAGGCCGCCGGAAATCTCCGCGATCTGGTCCTCGGTGAGCGTGCCGATGGTGGTGAGGGCCTCCGGATCGCGCCAGGCATGGTTGAAGATTCCGACCTCCGCATACTTTCCGGCGCGATCTTGCGGCGTCAGGCCGAACATCTTGTTGATCGCCTCTTCGGGCATGGGGGGGTGCGTGCCGAGGGCGATGAGATAGTCCATCTTGGCGGCGCGCCCGTGCAGGGCGTCGAAGAGCGTCTCGAAAACCAGCGGGAGCGGCATGCTCCGCGTGCTGTCAGGCACGATGAAGAGCACCCGTTTGCCGTCGGCGGGCATCGTGGCGCAGGCCTCGGTCATGATGTCGCGGATTTCGCTCTCGCTCAGGAAGCCGTTCTCGGCGATCTTCTGGATTAACATGGTTGTCCTCGGTTGGCCGGCGGCCTGTGCTTTTTCGGTAATTTTGCGCCGCTCGCCGCAGGCCTTGTGATACGGCGCTGGCTCGTTCACAACGGGCACACGAACCGGCGTTGCCGGATCGCGTGGCACGCACTGCCTCTGTCTATTGTACGCGAAAACCGATGCCCCGCAGACTTTTCGCCAGTTCGGGGTTTGGCGCCGCCAGGGTGATCGCCGTATTCTGGAACTCGCGCCGGCGCGGGTAGGTCTTCCGGAGCATATCGAAATACGCGCCGCGATCGGCTTCCGGTTCGTCCGCAACACGCCGCATCCGGGCGTCGTCCTCGAGAATCGGGTATGCCGTGTCCACCGCCCGTTTCAGGTCGACATCGGACCCGTCCAGCGCCAGGACGGGATAATCCGGCGCGGGGAGGAGGGTGTCCGGCGTCCAGGCCGCGTTGACACCCAGATGGCGGCAGGCCGCTTCGTAAATCTGGCGCGTCCCGTTCACCTTGCCGTCGAAGGAATAACCCGCAATATGCGGCGTGGCGATATCCACCCGGTCCAGGAGGTCCGCGCGCACCAGGGGTTCGCCTTCCCAGACGTCCAGCACGGCGCCGCGCAACTGGCCGCTGTTCAACGCGTCCAGCACGGCGCTATTGTCGGCCACGGCGCCGCGCGCGGTGTTCAGGTAGAAGCCGCCGGACTTCATCCGCGCCAGGAAGGCCGCCTCCACCAGGTGGTGCGTTGGGTGCGGGCCGCCCTTTGTCAGAGGCACGTGGGTGGTAATGAAATCACACGCCAGAATCTCGTCGAGCGGGCGGTACTTCGGATCGCCCGTGGCTTCCTCAAGCGGGGGATCGTTCAGCACCACGCGCATGCCCAGGGCCTCGGCTTTCCGGGCCACGTTTGAGCCGACATTGCCGACGCCCACGACGCCGATGGAACGGCCCGCGAGCGGGGTGTTGTGCTTCTCGGCCAGGTGCAGTAGCGCGGCGACGATATATTCGCCCACGCTGTTGGCGTTGCAGCCGGGCGCACTCGAAAAGCCGATGCCCCGGCTGTCGAGCCAGACGCGGTCGATATGATCCTCGCCGATGGTCGCCGTGGCCACGAAGCGCACGGAGGAGCCTTCCAGGAGCGCCTGGTTTACTTTCGTAATGGACCGGACGAGGAGCATGTCCGCGTCGCGCACGTCTTCCGGCGTAATCGCGCGGCCCGCGCGCGTCACCACGTCGCCCAGGGAGGAAAAAGCCTCCCGGACGTAGGGGATGTTTTCGTCGGCGATGATTTTCACGGTAATGGCGCTTTGTTGCTTCAGACTATCCAGCGGATTAGATGCGTTGTAATACTTTAGCCGTCTGAAGTAAGGCGTTCGCCGATAGGAGATGCCTCATTTACACAGGATGTATTCGTCATTCCCGCGAAGGCGGGAATCCAGAGGGTTTGCGAGGTCAATGTTGCATGGTCTCTGGATCCCCACTTTCGTGGGGATGACGGTGTTCGAACACCGATAGCCGCTACCGTTGGGTGCGACGAGGGTGGCTACTTCAGACGGCTAAAGAATTGCGATGTGTTTTATTTCCAGGGCGGCGTTTCGGGGAGGTACGTTTCGAACTCGGCGATCACCTTCGCCTCGTAGTCGCCGGCATACTCGCCCGCGAAGAACTTATCGAGGGCCTCATCGTGGAAGCGCTTCCAGGACGCGTCTTCGTGGCCGGGATTGATCGGGTAGAAAAGCACGCCATTCGCCTCGGCCGCTTTCCGATCACCCGGGGCGTCGCCCACCATGATAATGTGCGACTTCGCGTAGCGGCCCTCGGAGGCGTAGGCGATGTGTTCGGATTTCTTGCCCTGTTCCTGACCCGCGATGGTGAAGACCAGGTGGGCCATGTTCTGGCCTTCCCACTCTTCGCGCAGCGCCACGACCGGCGTGGCCGAGCACACCATCAGATCGGCTTTCGGGCCCGCTTTTTCCAGGGATTCGCGCACGTAGGGGAAGGGGGGCAGCCCGGCGCCGACCACGTCCTTGACGGTCGCGTTGACGGCTTCGCTCCAGGCCAGCGTGCGGTGCATGTCGAGGTCGTGCAGGCGCGCGCAGTAGGCCTTCAGGGCGGGATTGCCGAGCATGGATTCGGTCTCGATCCACTTGCGGAGGTTGGGGACGTCCGGCAAGGTCACGCCGCGCGCCTTTACCTCGTCGCGTTCCGCGAGCAGGTCGAAGGTCTGGGTGAGCGCCGGGAAGCGGTTGATGCCCCGCCATTTGGAGTACAGATTGACGAACTCGGCGGCCTCGCGCGCGAACTTCGAGATCGGCTGGAGGTTCCAATACTTGATGATGTTCGGAATGAAGCATTCCTTGTGCTTCAGTTCCATCGTGTCGAAGGCGCAGCCGTCGGAATCGATGCAGATAAGGAAGTCGTGCTTCGGCTGGTGCTCTTTCAGGGGAGCGGCGGGATCGCTCATGTTCGTACCTTTCTTCGTATTGATGCGCACTGTTGTGGGTGCGAAGTTTCCAGTGCTGGCTCCAACCGCCCGCGTCGTGTTACAGGGACGACAGGGACGGCAGCGACTTCAGGGACCTTCCGAAAAACAGGGTCGCTGGCTGTTCAGGTCCCTGCTGTCGCTGGTGTCTCTGAAGTCCCTGTGGTCTGTGTCATGCGCTCACGGTCTTTGGGGATGAATCTCCTCCGGTCGGTATTACACGCCCGAGAAGGCCGAGAAGCCGCCATCCACGGGGATTAGTGTGCCGGACACGAACTTCGAGGCGTCGCTGGCGAGCCAGATGGCCACGCCCTTGAGCTCGTCGGGTTCGCCATAGCGCCCCATGGGGGTGTGATCGATGATGCTCTGGCCGCGCGCGGTCGGGGCGCCCGTCTTTTCGTCCGTAAGCAGGAAACGGTTCTGCTCGGTGAGAAAGAAGCCGGGCGCGATGGAGTTTACGCGGAATTTCGGGTTGTATTCCTGCGCCATGTGCACGGCGAGCCACTGGGTGAAGTTGTGGAGCGCAGCCTTGGCGGCGCTGTAGCCGGGGATGCGGGTCAGGGGGCGCACGGCGTTCATCGAGGTGATGTTGATGATGCTGCCGCCGTCCTCGTTTTCGAGCATGGCCTTGCCGAAGAGTTGCGTGGGGATAATGACGCCCCGGGAGAGGTTCAGGTCCATCACCTTTGTGATCGCGTCTTCCGGAATGTCGAAAAAAGACTGGTCCGGAGAGGTCGTCGCGGATTTCATGTTGCCGCCCACCGCATTGATCAGGATATCGACCCGACCGAAATCCGCGAGCACCGCGTCCTTGCAGGCGACGAGGCTGTCCCGGGAGTAAATATCGAGGGCATATCCCCTGGCGTCGCCTCCCCGGGCCTTAATGCGTTCGACGACGGCGTTGGATTCGTCGAGCGTGAGGCTGGTCACGGCGACGCGTGCGCCGGCCTCGGCCAGTCCCTCGGCCATGGCGCCGCCGAGAATGCCGCCGCCGCCCGTGATTACGGCATTTTTGCCCGTGAGGTCGAATAGGGGATGAGTCTGCATGTATACCTCGCTTGGTTCCGGCGCAACCCGCCCCGTGTGGTATTGGGGGGAACGCAGCTGCTGGTTACGGCTGTCCCGGCTTCCCGGGCCGCGCCGGACAGCCGTGTCGGGGCGCAACCAAAGCGGGACTGGTAGATGTGATAACCCGGAAAAGCGTAGCATATGGGCATCGGAAACGACAAGGCCGGTACCGGCCGAATTTCTGGAGCCGCGATGCCAATCAAGGTGGGAATGGGCCAAATGCTTGTCGAGGGCGGGCGGCCCGAGGCCAATCTGTTGCGCGCCGAGTCCGTCGTCGGCGAGGCGGTCGCCGCCGACTGTGATGTCGTGGTGCTGCCGGAATGTCTCGATCTGGGGTGGACGCATCCCAGCGCGCGGACGCTTGCGGAGCCGATACCCGGCCCGCGCGCCGACGAACTCTGCCGTGTGGCGCGGGACCATCGAATCCATGTCTGCGCGGGGCTGACCGAGCGGGACGGCGAACGCATCTACAATGCGGCGGTCCTGATCGATGATCGCGGTCGGATCCTGTTGAAGCACCGGAAGATCACGATCCTGAGCATTGCCCGGGACCTGTACGCTGTGGGCGATCGGCTGGGCGTGGTCGACACCCCGTTTGGCCGCGCGGGCGTTTTGATCTGCGCCGACAACTTTCCCGAGTCCCTGGAGCTCGGCCAGAGCCTCTGCCGGATGGGCGCAAACTTGATCCTTTCACCTTGCGCGTGGGCGGTCCCGCCCGAGCACGACAATGAGGCGGATCCTTACGGGAGTCTGTGGCGCGATGCGTACGGTAAACTGGCGGGCGACCGCGGTGTCGCGGTCGTCGGGGTGAGCAGCGTGGGCATGATCGAGGCCGGTCCGTGGACCGGATATCGGTGTATCGGCTGTTCGCTGGCGGTTGCGCGGGGCGGCGTTGAAGCGCTTCAAGCCCCCTATGGCGCGGAGGCGGCCGGGCTGTTCACCGTGGCGCTCTGATTGATTTCCTTGCGCCAGTACAGTAGGATCAGGCGCAATTCCGGGGAGCGGGGCGGGCAGATCGGGGGATTCAGCGGGTTTTGGAAGGATTTCGCATGAAAGTTCTGGTGACGACCTTTGGCGGCGACGGCGGCAAGTCTGGAATCAGCCAGTACATCATCCAGTTTCTGAAGTATTGCCGGGAATTTGGGCCCGACATGACCTTTGATGTCCTGTTGTATGAAGACGAAAAGCCGGTCTACACCGATCACGACCCGGGCCTGAACGCGATCTGCCTGGAACCGCGCTGGCGCCGGGCCGCCGCAAACATCCTCTGGCACCAGACACACTTTCCGGGATTCTGCCGCTGCAACGGGTACGATGTCGTGTTCATTCCCGGGGGCAACCGGCGTCTGCCGTGGCGCTCTCCCTGCCCGACGGTTGCCGCGTGCCACGACCTCGGCATACTTCACGTGCCCGACAAGTACGATGCGCTGCACAGCATCTACAACCGGCATGTGCTGCGGGCGCTGCTGCGACGCCAGTCCCACCTCGTGACAATCAGCGAGGCGAGCAAGCGGGATATCGTTTCGTATACGGGCGTGCCGGAGGAGTCCGTTACGGTGATCTATTGCGGCGCCGACACCGATTGCTACCAGCCGGGCGATAAAAACGAGGCGCGGGCGCATGTTTGCGAGAAATTCGGGGTGGACGCCCCGTATCTGCTCTACATATCCCGTATCGATCACCCGGGCAAGAACCACATTCGCCTGATCGAGGCATTCGGGCTGTTCAAGGCCGCGTCCGGGCTACCCCACAAATTGGTGCTCGCGGGCAGCGACTGGAGCCGCGCCGCGGAGGTTCATGCCGCCGCGGAAGCATCCCGGTATGCCGCCGACATTGTATTCACGGGCTTTGCGCCGGCGGCGGACCTCCCCGCGCTTTACCGGGGCGCGGATGTGTTTGTCTTCCCCTCCTTGTTCGAGGGATTCGGCATCCCCGTCGTGGAGGCGATGCGTTGTGGCGTCCCCGTGGCCTGCGCCGATATTTCGTGCCTGCCGGAAATTGCTGGCGACGCCGCGCGCCTGTTCGATCCCTATGACGCCGCGTCGATGGCGGGGGCGCTACAGGACCTGCTTGCGGACGAGGAATTGCGGTCCCGGTACGCCGCGCGCGGCCGGGAGCGGGCATTGCGGTATAATTGGCGAGACAGTACGAAGCAGACGGTTGAGGCAATTCGCCGGACCTGCCAGGGGCTTGCGTGAGGCCTCGCGGCTTTTCATGGCCTCCTGTTTCCGCAGACGGAGGCGCGCCTCCAGTAATTGAAGGAATCGAGACCCCTTAGTATGACGGACACATCCCAGAACGCGCCCGCGGCCCCCCGTTGCGCCGAAGACGGCCTGGACACGGTCAAGCTTTTCAACATGACCATCAACAACGTGGATCTCGACGAGTTTCTTGCGTCCCTTTCCGGGCAGATAGAAGCGGGGACGCCGGGGTATGCGGTTACGCCCAACGTGGATCACGTGGTCGAGTTCGATCTGAATCCCGAGTTCCGCGAAGCCTATCATGACGCCACGTATGTGCTTGTGGACGGCACCTATATTTTGTGGGCTGGCCGGCTTTTCCGCAAGCCATTCAAGCAGAAGCTCAGCGGCTCGGACATGATCTACTGGCTGAGCGAGTATGCGGCGAAGAAGGGCTACTCCATCTTCCTGCTCGGCGCGGAAGAGGGGGTCGCGGACGCGGCGGCGCAGGTGCTGCTTGCGAAGTATCCGGGTTTGACCGTGGCGGGCACGTACTCGCCGCCGTTCGGGTTTGAGAAGGATGAGGCGTCAAACAACCAGGTTATCGAGCGGGTTCGCGATTCCCGCGCCGATATTTGCTTTGTCGCGCTCGGTTCGCCGAAACAGGATCTATGGAGTTGGCGCCACCACCGGGCGTGCGGGGCGAAACTATGCATCGGGGTGGGCGCGTCTATAGATTTTGTCGCGGGTCGCGTCAAACGGGCGCCGGTGTGGATGCAGCGCGCCGGGCTTGAATGGGTCTGGCGGATCATTCAGGAACCCGTTCGAATGGGCAAACGCTATCTCGTACGCGACGCGCACTTTCTGGTGCTGCTGTGGCGGGAATTCCGGGGCGGGACCGGGACCTGAATGGGCCAGTTTCGTATGATGGCGATGATGCGGGAGGCGAGCCAGTTGTGGAATCCGGAGCATCTCCGGGGGCGATATACCAGGCAGCAGGATGGAGAATCGTGACATGGCTCACTGGGCAACGGCCTATGCGGCGCAGTTGGCGGAACATTCCGAGGACGGCATTATCGTGCTGGACGGATCGCGCCGGATACAGCAGGCCAACGCGCGGGCGGCGGAGATGGCCGGGGCCCGCGAGACCGGAGATCTGCTGGGGCTTCAGTTCGGGTGGGAAAGCGAAGCGGCGAGCGTGCGTCTGGACCGCCCCTTCGCCGTTTTGGAGGGCAACGGCAGTGTGCCCTGTACCCTGTCGTCGGAATTTGGCGCGGAGCTTCCGGTCGAGGTGAAGTCTTTCCCGGTGGAGGCGGGCGGGCTCCTGCTTTTGATTGCCGATCGTTCCCGCCGCATTGAACTGGAGCGCGCCGCGATTCAGGCGGAGAAGATGGCGGCCATGGACAATATTGTCGCGGGTATCGCGCACGAGTTGAACAACCCGATGACCGCGATTCTGGGTTACGCGGAACTGCTTCTGGCGACGGAGACCGATCCGAAGAGGAAGCAGCGCGCTTCGCTCATCGCCGAAGAAGCGGACCGGTGCGGCAAGATCATTACCAGTATGCTGACCTTTACCCGGAGTTACGGGAACACCCTGGAGCGCGGCAATGTGAACGCCATCCTCGAAGAAGTCGTCGAGCTCCAGTCCTACCAGCTTCGGGTCGATGGAATCCGGATTCACTCGTTCTACGATCAAGAGATTCCCGACTTCCCCCTGGTTCCCGCGGGGCTGCGACGCCTTTTCTTAAACCTGGTTCACAATGCCCACCAGGCGCTTCGAGCGTCCGCATCGGAAATCCGAAATCTGTGGGTGCTTACCGAGAGCCGGACGGAATCGGTCCTCGTACAGATCGCGGATGACGGCCCCGGCGTCCCGCAGGAGATTCGTGATCGCATTTTCGATCCCTTCTTCACCACGCGCTCACTCGGCGAGGGCATGGGGCTGGGTCTGAGCGTCGCGTATGGCATCGTGCGCGAGCACGGCGGTCGCTTGTGGTTTGAGCCGCGCGTTGGCGGCGGGGCGGCGTTTTGTGTGGAGCTGCCCATTCGAGTGGAGAGCCCATGAGCCGTCTCGACGACCTGTTGGCCGTGCGGTCGCGCGACCGGGATGTGGAGTTCCGTGATACCTGGGCGCTGGGACGCCATCTGCGTGACATCCCGGGGATCCGCGTATTCCCGATCGGCGAATCGCGCGATGGCGAGCCATTATTCGGCTATACGGCGGGGCACGGTCCCGAGACCGTTACCCTGACCGCCGGGTGCCATGCGGACGAGCCGGTGGGCCCGATGACGGCGCAGGCCCTGCCGTGGCTTCTTCAGGAATACGCCCCGGACTTGCTCGAAAAGTACACCTTCCGGGTTGTCCCGCAAATGAACCCGGATGGCGCGCGGCGCAACCGAATCTGGTTTGCGGACCCGCCTGATTTTGAAACGTACGTCCGCGATGCCGTCCGCGAGGCGCCGGGAGACGATATCGAGTTTGGATTTGCCGGGGACGATGGCGCGCGGCCCGAATGCCGCGCCGCGATGCCGTTTTTGTGGGGGGCGGGGCCGGTTGCGGCGCATTTCTCGCTGCACGGCATGGCCTGGGCGGAGGGGGCCTGGTTTCTTCTCAATCCGCCCTGGGCGGGCCGCGCGGCGGGACTGATGGATGCGCTCGCGGCGTTGTGCGGGATGCGGTCGCTGCCGCTCATGGAGATCGATCGCGGCGGAGAGAAGGGCTTCTCCCGGGTTCGAACGGGCTTTTCGACGACACCCAACAGCGTGGCGATGCGGGCGTTTTTCCTGGAACGAAACGACCCGGAAACCGCGGCGAAATTCCGCCCGAGTTCGATGGAGGCCGCGATGGCGGCGGGCGGCGACCCGCTGTGTATGGTCAGCGAATTGCCCATGTTTCTGCTCGATGTTCCCGCGTCCCTTTCCGACCCGGTGCTTTACCGGTTCAAAGCGGATCTGGACGCGGCGCGATCCGCTGGCGCACCCGATGCGCTTCGCAGGGTTGCGGAGAGCTACCGGCTGCGGCCCCTTCCCCTCGGCGAACAGATCGCGATGCAGTTCGCCATGATCGTTCTGGCGCTGGACGCGAGATCCGCGATCAACAGCGCCGGGGGCTGAATCGGGCGGCTGAACCGGGGCCCCGCCCGCACGATCAGCGTCGCCCCTCCAGAAATCCAAGCAGGGGGCAATGCCGGCAGCTCGGATTACTCGCGCACCAATCCTCGTGCATCTGCATCAGGCCCTGCTGGAGGTGAAAGTTCATGCGGGGCGGCTGGTCCCCGAGCACACGGGGCAGCATTCGCTTATACACGTAGTTGTCGGGCTCCATGGGGAGGCGGTGGTAGAACGCGCGTACACGCTCTTCCCACGCTTGATCACCCCGCATTCGGGCTTCGGCCATGGCCAGGGGGACAAATACGTTCCCGATGATGGATCGCACGCGCCCGCCGCCGATGGGGGCGCAAGGCCTGGCCAGCGCGGGGCCGTCAAAGCGGTAGTGTTGCGACCAGAACCCGAGGGGGCGCGGAAACAGGGCCTCGAATGCCCCACGAAGCCGGACGGGGTCCGTGTGTTCCATCCAGATCAGCTCCAGGCTTCTCGCGAGTCCCACCCGCGCGACACGCCCGACGAATCCGGCCAGGCCGGCGATCCGCCGGGCGGGGTAATTGTTGGGGCGCACGCCGGCCACGGGCCAGCCGACGGGAAGCGCCTGTAGGGACGGGAGGTGATCGCCGCGAAGCGCGGCCAGCCGCTGGCCGTGGGGCGGGAGGGCGTCGAGCGCCGCTTCGCCCGCCGGAAGCAGGCCCGCCAGGTGGAGCAGGGCGGCCTCCAGGAGGTGGGGCGCCTGTACGGCCAGATGGCGGGCGCGCTCAAACGGGAGTGCGCGGGCGAGGCGCATAAAGGGCTCCGTGAATGCGCGGTATCCGAGGGCGCGGCAGAGCATTTCGTAGGCGGCCTGGTCCGCGCCCGCCGCGCGGATGCGGGCCTCCATATCGCGCGCCTTGTTCAACAACCGCCAGTCTCCCGAGAGCCGTATGAAGCCATGCAGCGGGCTCTCGTCGCCCAAGGCCAGAAAACGGTTGCAGCTTCCGTGCTCCCGGGGCGCGAGCGCCGGCTGTTCCTCCACATCCGGCAACGTGCGCAGGCCGCCCTCCGCCAGCGCGGGCAGGCTGTCGAGGTTGAGGTGGGGGATGGCGCGCCCCGAGGCCGTTTCGACGCGATAATCCTCGCGGGCGGGCTCCAGCACCACGTGCAGGAGCACGCCGTCGTACCGCGGGTCCCGGTGGTGGCCGTGGGCGTACCAGCTGGGCTGGTCGAGGTGGACTTCCACATCGCCGTGGCACAGCTTGCCGTTGAAGCGGAGCTGGGCTCCCTGAAAATCCGGCCCCGCACAGTGGTTCCACCAGCCCGGCGAAACCACTTCCAGCTTGTGGCCCTCCACGGTGGCGAGCGTACCGCTTTCGGCCGCCCGATCGTACCAGAACTGCTGGATAACGACCTCCGGGACGGGCTCGCGCGCCCGCGCGGCGACCGGCTCACGCGTCCGCATCGCCAGCGCGGCCGTATAGTCGTCTATGGTGAAATGGCTGCCCATCCGGCGCCCCTCGGCGTTGGCCCGAACCGTGCGCGCGCCCGCACGGCGGCATCGGGTGGCGCCGTTCGCCACCCGCGCCAGCATACCGTATTTGTCGCGCCCGCGCCACACGGCTGGGCCTATGGGCATTGGCCCGCCCTGTGTGCTAAGGTAGTGCAGGTAAATCAAGGAGGATCCTTATGCAGTACAATCGACTGGGAAGGACCGGGCTGCTTGTGTCCGAGCTTTGCCTGGGAACCATGACTTTTGGGAACGAAGCGGACGAGCCGACCTCGCAGGCGCTGATGGAACGCGCGCTGGAGCGCGGCATTAATTTCTTTGACGCCGCGCACAATTACAACCTCGGTAAGACGGAGGAAATCGTCGGGCGCTGGATCGGGCCGCACCGGGACCAGATTATCCTGACGTCCAAGGTGTATTTCCCCTGCGGCGGCGGCATCAACGACGAAGGGTGCTCCCGGCGCAATATCATCCGATCGGTGGAGAAGTCCCTTCGCCGTTTCCAGACGGACTATATCGATATCGTTTACCTCCATCATTGGGACGACAACGCGGCCATCGAGCAGTCCATGGGCGCGATGAACACGCTGGTGGAGCAGGGAAAAGTGCACTACGTGGGCGTATCCAATTTTTCCGCCTGGCAGACCATGCGGGCGCAGGCGGTCGCGGAGCAGCGCGGCTACGCACCGATCTCGGTGGTGCAGCCGATGTACAGCCTCGTCAAGCGGCAGGTCGAGGTTGAGATCATTCCCATGTGCGACTACGAGGGCTTTGGCCTCGTGCCCTACAACGCGCTCGGCGCTGGGCTACTTACGGGGAAGTACCTGGAGGGGGGGAGCGGAAGGCTGAACGAGGCGGAGATGTACCGCCAGCGCTATGACAATCCGAACTACGTTGAGATCACCCGCAAGTTCGTCGCGCACGCGCGAGAGCAGGGCGTCTCCCCGGCGGCGCTGGCGCTGGCGTGGGTGATGAGCCATCCCAAGGTGGATTCGGCCCTGTTCGGCGCGCGAAACGTCGAACAATTCGACAATACCCTGACCTGTCTCGATCACCGGCTCAGCCCGGAGGCCCGCCAGGGCATTACCGCGCTCTCTATCGATCCGCCACGCGCGACGGACCGAGAGGATATGGCCGCCATGAAGCAGCGAGGCTGGTAACGCGCGCATCCAGCACGGCAAACGAAAACAGCGCCGCAATGCGCCGTTGGGCTGCGTCCGCTGGCGGGGCTGCGCATAGTACGCGTTGCCGATCGATGCTGGCGCTTCGCCCACGAGCCGGTCGTCAATGGTGGAGAACAACTCGCTGATGTTGCTGGTGGCCGTCACGTCGGCGCCGCCACCGCCGCCGCCAAATCCGCCCTGGCCGCCGAATCCGCCTCCCCCAAATCCTCCACCGCCAAACCCGCCACCGCCGAATCCGCCTTGGCCGCCCTGGCCACCAAACCCGCCGCCGAATCCGCCAGCCTGGACCCCGAACCCGCTACCGCCGACGCCGCCGCCAAACGAACTGCCGCCGAATCCGCCGCCGAACCCGCCGCCCGTCTGGCCGAGGCCGCCGGCGACGCTGAAGCGATTGCGGAGAACAATTTTATGCATGGTGTCGTGGCCTTTGAACTCGTAGAAGCGGGTTTCCACGGGCTCGAAGGCTTCCCGGTGCAGGATCGCGGGGGAACTGACGTATACGATGCCATTTTCGACACGGTAGTCGAGCCCCATCGGGCGCAACATCGCGTCCAGTGCGGAACCCAGCGGCACATCCTTCAGCCGGATGTAGGGCACGAATCCGTCCGAGCGGGGCGCGCCAAGTTCGGAATGACCCCCGTTGCCGCGCAGCCGCAAGGTGGGATTGGACAGGCCGGGGGCTTCCGAAGATGCCGCGAGCGCCTCAATTTCCTGTTTTCGCCGCTCCAGGTCCGCTTGTTCCCGGTGCCGGGGGCTGTTGCCCTTCCAGGCCGCCAGTATGGCTTCGCGCTCCGCCGGATCATCGGATATTTTGACGCTGGCCGGGTCCACCTGGCTCCGCAGCGCGGTAACGACCCGTCCATCGTCCGGCGTTTGCACGAAATACATCGAATCTGTGCTGCGCACATAAACGCCGGTATACAGGACACCATCCACTGTTATCTCGTCGGCTCCGACCGGCAGGCCCGGGCAAAGCGTCATTGCAAGCACGAGCAGGGCTATTCCAGGTTTTACGATGCGAATCATGGGGCGCCTCCAGCGTTTGGGGAATCGGCCATGGACTTTGTCGGCGGCTGCCGTGTATTCAGGATAGCAACGCCGGGGTGGGCTGTCAACCGCCCGCTCGGTCCCGGAACGTGTTTGCTACGTCGAACCGTGGATACAGTTTTGTTGTTTTTCGTGGCTTTCCGCGTTATCATCGGGGCGGGTCTTCCCGCAAGGAGTTGCCGTGGCCGGCTACCGACAGATTATCAAAGACCTTATCGCCAACGTCGAGCGGGTTGTGCTCGACAAGCCGGATGTGGTCAAAAGCGCCCTGGCCGCGTATCTGGCGGGGGGGCATGTGCTTCTGGAGGATGTGCCGGGCGTGGCGAAGACGATGCTGGTCCGCGCGTTGGCGGTGTCCAGCGGCTGCACCTTCAGCCGGGTCCAGTGCACGCCGGACCTGCTTCCCACGGATGTGAGCGGTGTTTCGATCTTTAACCAGAAGACCCAGGCGTTTGAATTCCGGCAGGGCCCGATCTTCTCGCAGGTGCTGCTGGCGGATGAAGTAAACCGGGCCACGCCGCGCACGCAGTCGGCGCTGCTGGAAGCCATGGCGGAGGGGCAGGTTTCCGTGGACGGGCGCACCTACAAGCTTACGCCGCCGTTTACGGTGTTCGCCACGCAGAATCCCGTGGAGCACGAGGGGACCTTCCCGCTGCCCGAAGCCCAGCTGGATCGTTTCATGATGCGGCTCTCGGTGGGCTATCCGAGCCTGCTGGCGGAACTTAAGATACTGGAGCACACGCGGCTGGATCATCCGATAGACCGCGTTGCGCCCGTTACCGATGCGGAGACGATCGTGCAGATGCAGCAACTGGTGCGGGAGATTTTCGTGCATGAAAAGGTGCGGGATTACATCGTCCGCCTGGTTCACCGCACGCGGGATTCGGCCCACCTGACGCTCGGAGGCAGCCCGCGCGCCTCCATCATGCTGTTTCGTGCGGCGCAGGCCCTGGCGGCGGTCCAGGGGCGGAGTTACGTGATTCCCGACGACGTGAAGGCGCTGGTCGTTCCCGTTTTGGAGCACCGGCTAATACTCAATCCCGAGAGCCGGCTGCGGCGGGTTACGACCAGTTCCGTGCTCGGTGATATACTGCGGGAAGTGGCGGTTCCGGCGGGGGTGGGCAGCTGGAAGCAGGGTTAGCCGCCGGGCCCGCGGGCGGTCGCCCGATTCCCCGCCGCGGGCGGGTTGCAAACGAGCCGCCCACGCCCCTATGATGGGGCGTCGCTGGAAGCTGGAGCAAGGCATGAAGTGGTTCAGTAGATTCAAACGCACGGCGGTCGCCGACGGTCACGGGTCCTCGGGAGAGGATAAGGAGGGCTACGACCCTACCGACGAGTCCCAGTTCGAATTGACGCACGTGGGCCCCTACGAGATCATCGCGCCTATCGGCAGCGGCGGTATGGGCACCGTGTACAAGGCGATCGACCGCGCGCACGACCGTACCATCGCCATCAAGGTGCTGGACCGCCGCTACGATCTGGACAAGAAGCGGCGGAAGCGGGACTATCTGGGCCGGGAAATTCTGATTGCCGCGGAACTGAACCACCCCACGATCATCAAAATGCACAAGGAGATCGTGATCCAGGAAGACCGCGCGGGCAACAAGCGGCGCTGCCTGCTCATGGAGTATATCGACGGGTATGACCTGAAGAAGCACATCCATGACCGCGATTTGAGCATGAACCAGATGGTCGATCTGTGCATCCGGCTTTGCCAGGGCCTCGATTTCCTGCATCAGAACAACATTGTGCACCGCGACATCAAGCCCGCGAACTTCCTGTTCTCCCGCGACGGCAGGCAGGTGAAGATCGTGGACTTCGGCCTTTCCAAGTCCAATGCGTCGTGGCGCACGCGCTGGATGAAGGAAAGCGGGGGCACGCGCCTCTACATGTCGCCAGAACAGCTCACCAAGCAGAAGCTGGACGCCCGATCGGACATCTTCTCCTTCGGGATTACGATGTACGAACTGTTCACCGGGCGGCACCCCTGCGATGGCGCCGATACGCGGACCATCCAGAAGCAGATTTGCGATCGGCGTTACAAGTTTGAATCGCCGTCGACCTTCAACCCAGAGATTTCGCCCCAGTTGGACCGTATTATCCTCAAGGCGCTCCGCCGCCGTATTGACCGGCGCTACCAGTCGGTCACCGAAATGCTGTTGGATCTGTCCCGGGCCGCGGAATCCAAGATCTAACCTGGTGGAGAACCATGGTTACGCAGTACTCCGCGCACCGCAATAACGACTCCGGCCTCTCTCGAACCATCCTTCGGCTCGCCATTCTGTTTGCCGTTGCCTTCGCCGTGTTTCAGGGCTATCCCTACCTCCGCGCGCAGTGGGATCAGTGGCGGGGAAACGCCGCCTCGGAAACGCCGATTGAGGCGGCGAGGAACAAGATCCACATGGGCGACGAACCCGCCGCCGCGGCGATTCTGGACCAGGCGATCGCGCGCGAGCAGCGGTCCGAGCCGCTGTACCGCCTCCTCCTGGAGCGGACCCGGCTTGCGCAGGTCGCGGGCGATTGGCCACTTGCCAGCGAACTGCTCAAGCGCGCGCTGGCGGCCTATCCCGCAAGCCCGGACTATCCCGCGGTGCTTGCCCAATACGGGGCGGCCCTGGAAAAACAGGAGCGCTTCGAGGAGGCCCGCAAGCAGTACGAAGAGGTGCTCAGAACCGCGCCGCAGGGTATGCACGCACCCGCGCTGGTCGGGCTGGGGAGGCTGGCGGAGCAGGGCGGGGACCTGGCGATCGCGCGTGACTACCACCGCGCGGCCTTCGCGGATGCCGAGCCCGAATCCGAAACGTGGGACGAGGCGCTCGAACAGATGGGTCGTCTCAACACGGAGCTGGTGTTCGCGCAGCAGGAAACGCCAGAAAGCAAGTATTACACGGTTGAGCCGGGCGACACCTTGACCAGTATCGGCATCAAGCTCAACACCACCCAGGGCCTCCTCACCCGCGCCAACGGACTCACCGACGCAAGCACGCTGCATCCCGGCCAGCGTCTCAAGTACACGCCTAAGGACTTTCGCGTCCTTGTCGAGCGCGATACCCGCCGGTTGTATCTGTTCGACAACCAGGGGCCGTTCAAATGTTACCCCGCGGGCCTCGGGAAGCCCGGTTATGAAACCACGCTGGGCAAGTACACTATTGGGAGCAAGCAGAAAGACCCCACCTGGTTCCGCCCGGACGGCCCTCCGGTGCCGCCGAACGATCCCGAAAATGAGCTGGGGACGCGCTGGATGCCGATGGTGCCGGCGGAGGAGGGCCTGCCCACGGATCTCGGGATACATGGCACCATTGCGCCGGAAACCATCGGGCAATATGCTTCCCGCGGCTGCCCGCGCCTGCTCAATGAATCCGCCGAGGAATTGTATGATCTCATTGTGCGCTCGACGCCGGTCGAGGTCGTCGAGAAGATAGATTGGAAGGCGTTGGGCGCGTTTCCGTGGCGGCGTCCGTCTTGACATGCCGCTCCGACAAAACCAATAATACTGCGCCTGATTGGGCGTGCTGAACGCTCGGGCCGGCCGGGCGGGTTTCCGATCCGTCTGGCTGGCGCGGGATCGCATGGGAAGCCGAACTCGCGTTTTTGGCCCCAGTTAACGAGAAAGCGTCATTTCGAGATCCATGGATTCCTCCCTCTTCGAGCGCGTGAGCAGCGCCACGACAACCGGCCTTTCCCCATTCATACCGCTGCACGACTATTCGGTCTTCGAAGCCCTCGTGGATGCGTGTGTCCGGCGGCTTGAGGGCGCGCAGGGGGGGGCGGCCCGCATCGTTGCGGATCCGGTCAGCGCGCAGCGCGTGGCCGCGACAAAGGCGACACTGCCCGATTCGCTGACCCTGACCATTCTGACGTCGGCCCGTTACGGATTGCCGCCGGGCGCGGGCGGAGACGAGGATGGCGCCATTCCCGTGGACCGTGTATTCGTGTGTCTTGCGCCCAACGTCACCCTCGTTCTGCTGGGGAAGGCGTCCAGCCAATCTGGCGAGCCGAGGTTCAGCGGCGGCTGGTCGTTGCGGCGGGGCAACGCGGGGGCGGTGATCGACGCCCTGGCGGAGAACAGCGAGATAACGCCCGCCGAACGCGACGCGGCGCAGAATCTTCCCGAGCCGGCGGATAGCGAGCTTTCCGCGCTCGCCATGGATTTCATGGCGGTTCACGCGCGCGCCCAGGCGGACCAGCAGGAGAACATCGCGAAGGACAAGGCCGATCTTTTTTCGGTGCTGGCGATACTCAAGGCGATCTCCGCGAAGCGCCGCGCGCACGATATACTTTTTGTGTTTGTGGAGCATATTTCGCAGGTGGTACAGTCCGACCGCTGCTCCATCGTGCGGATCTGGGGCGGCGATACGCAGGGCCACGTCATGGCGTCTCACGAGGACGCCAGCGTTGTGAACAAGACGATCGATCTTCACAAGTATCCCGAATTGACCCAGGCCTTGCGCAACCGGCAGAAGATCGCCATCAAGGACGCCCTGGACGAGTCGAATAGCGAGCCGTTCGCCGCGGGCCTCCGCGGGGCCGGCATGAACAGCCTGGTAGTTATTCCCATTGTGCTGTTCGACCAGCACGTCGGCTCGCTGCTGTTGCGGGCCGCGCGCATCGAGGGCAACTTCACGCCACGCGAGATCAGCTTTTTCGAGATCGTGGCGGAGGCGGCGTCGAACGCGCTGGAGCGCGCGCAGCTGTTTGAAAGCATTCAGATTGCGAACGAGCGCCTGGAGCGTCTGGCGATAACCGACGGCCTGACGGGCCTGTACAACCACCGCCATTTTCGCGAGCATCTGGAGAAGGAATTCGAACGCGCGAGCCGTTACCGGTTGCCGCTTTCGTGCCTGATCTTCGATGTGGACGATTTCAAGAAGTTCAATGACACCTTCGGCCACCTGGTGGGCGACGCGGTGTTAAAGGAAATCGCATCGCGCACGCAGCGCTGCGTGCGCAAGAGCGATCTCATCGCGCGCTACGGGGGCGAGGAATTCGTGGTCATCATGCCGCAGACCGGCGCGGACGGCGCCATGGTCGAAGGTGAGCGTATCCGCGAGATCATTGCCGGATCGCCGTTTGATGGAGCGCAATCCTCCCAGATTGTCACCATCAGCGGCGGAGTGAGCGTGCTGGATCACGACACAATGTTGAATGCCGAAGACCTGCTCCGCGCGGCGGATCAGGCCCTGTACGAAGCCAAAAGAAAGGGCAAGAACCGGATCGTGCTTGCCCAACCCGGGGATCAAGAATGAGAGCATTACCCGCCCTTTTCGCGCTGCTGGCCCTGCTGGCGGCGGGCTGCGCCACCACCACGAACGCGTTCGTCCATTTGCGGCCGGATTACAGCGACCTGCCGGCCGAGCCGTTGCGCGAGGTGGCCGCCGGGATCGAGGAGATCGTGGCCGAGGGGCGGCAGGAGTTCGCGCTGGATTTCGGCGGCGACATTGTCATCGATCTGCCGGAGATCCGCCAGGCCGTCCGGACGCGGGCCATCCGGTCGGAACTTGTATCGGACTTGTTGGATTCGGGCTTCGCCATTGAGAAGAACAACGGCCTGCTCGCGATACAACGATCCTCGGCATACAAGAAGGCCACGAACAGCCGCGAGCGCGACCGGGACGCGCTGATTGTAATGGGCGAGAACCAGAACCGGTGGACGATATACGAGGGGCTTCTGAAGGCCAATAATTGGCCGCCGCGCAGCCTGTCCGCCATCCAAGAGACCTTCTTCCTGGCGCGCGTCTCCTTGTTGACGCCGGGGCAGCAACACGAGGCGGCCGCACCGTAAGGTCTAGCCGGCGGCGCCCGCGTCGATCAGGGCCTTCAAGACCTGTTCCGCATGGCCCTGGGGCCGCACCTTGTGCCAGACGTGGGCGAGCTTCCCCTTCGGGTCGACGAGGAAGGTGGCCCGCTGCACGCCCATGAATTTGCGCCCATAGAGGCTCTTCTCCACCCACACCCCGTATTTTTCGGCGATGGCGTGGTCTTCATCGGACAGCAGTAGAAAATTCAACCCGAATTTCTCGGAGAATTTGCAGTGCGACTCGGCGGAGTCCGGGCTGACGCCAAGGAGGACACCGCCCGCGGCTTCGATCTCCGGGAGGATATCCCGGAATTCCTTCGCTTCGGTTGTGCAGCCCGGCGTATCGTCCTTCGGGTAGAAATACACGACGGCGAAGCGGCCCTTGAATTGGCTGAGACGCACCAGCGTCCCGTCGCTGGCCTTTGCGGAAAAGGCCGGCGCGCGATCACCCGGCTGAAGTCCGGCGTTTAATTCGGGCATGCAAGAACTCCCAACAAGTTACGGCGCAAGTAGTTAAAGGCGGGCTCCGATCCCGCTGCTTGCGTCCGGTAAATTCTTTACGTATTATGACTATAGCGGAGGGGCCGCGACGAACTCCAGAAGGAACCCCCCAACGTGAAGTCTACCGAAATCGAAGAAGCGCTGCGGGGTATCCGCGACCTGCCGACCCTGCCCGCGATCCTGGGCAAGATCCTGCACGCAGCGGCGGATCCGGATGCGTCGGCGATCGACCTGGGCCGGTTGATCGCCGCGGACCAGTCGCTTTCGGCGACCCTGCTCAAGCTGGTGAATTCATCCTACTACGGGTTCTACCGCCAGATTAAGACCGTTACGCAGGCGATCGTGGTGCTGGGCTTTCTCGAAGTGCGAAACCTGGCCCTTACCGCGACCGCGTTTCGCGCGTTTGACGCGTTTCCCTCCCGGTATGACCGGGAGCAGCTCTGGCGGCATTCGCTGGCCGTGGCGCTGGCCTCGGACCGCATCGCCAAGCTGACGCGCCAGAACGGCGACGGCTGTTTCGAATCCGGGCTTTTGCACGATATCGGCAAGGTCGTCCTGGACTGCCTTTATCCGGAGCAGTTCCGCCAGGCGGCGGTGCTCGCCGAATCGAAAGCGTGTTCGATTGCGGACGCCGAGCGGGAGACCTTCGGGCTGACCCACGCGGAAGTGGGCGGGCGTCTCGGGGAGCACTGGAATCTTCCCGAGGCGGTGGTTGAGACGATCCGGCATCACCATTCCGCCCGGGAGGCCGTGATCGATCCCGGGCAGGCGTACCTGGTTTCTGCGGCAAATGCGCTGGCCTACGAGGCGGGCCTGGGGGAGGCCAGCAGCGGCGCGGATCCGGGCCTCGATCCCGAGGTAGCGGATTTTCTAGGCCTCACGGAAGACCACCGGGCGGCGGTAATCGAGGAACTTCGGGAGAATGCCCCGAAGATTGAAGCGATGGTCAGCACGCTGAAGAGTAGCGCCGCGTAGGGGCGGGCGGCTATTCCGCGCGTAGTCCCAGAACGGTATCCACCGCCTGGCGCAACCGGGCCAGATTCACCGGAGCGCCGCGCCCCGACACGGCGGCGGCGGCGTCCAGCACCGCATGGATCAGGGGCGCGCGCCAGCGTTCCACCGGGCGACTGAGTTCGTCGCGCACGTATAGAATGTCGGAAAGCAGTTGGCGTCTGGCGTCGCCATGTATCGGGGCCAGATCGCCCTGGGCCACCAGTTCCTCCAGCAAGAGCGGTATGGCGCCGAGCGCGCCGGCCCCTTCGAGCGGCGCCGCCGGGAATTGCCGGTTGAACTCGAAGCGATTTTCGACCAGATCGATGCCCGCGGCCGTGATCCGCGCGGCGGAGAACATGGGTGGCCGGTATCCCATCATCATTTCGACCAGCTTGCGATCGGCCAGGTAGTGCATGTTCGGCACGATGGAAACCCGGTCGATGAGGGGTGATTCGAAAAAGCGCTCCGGCTCCACCATGCAGAGCGGGTCCGCGAGGTAGGTGTCGTAAAGGATTTCCAACAGTGCGCGGCGCACGGCTTTGTGGTTGATATCGGGCATGCCCCGAGTATAGCAACCCGGGCGTTGCGCCGGAAAACGCCATCAAATTGCGAAGGAACGGGGGCGGGCTTTATACTTAGGGGGCGGAAGGTCTGGAAGCGGCGCAGGCGGCCCGCGGTCCCGGGCGGACCGGGCCATCCCAGCAGCATCAGGAGAGCCTGAAATGGCGGAACGCGTAGAGATTTTTGACACCACCCTCCGGGACGGCGAGCAGTCGCCCGGCGCGAGCATGGACGAGCACGAGAAGGTCCAGATGGCCCTCCAGCTCGATCGGCTCGGGGTGGATATCATCGAGGCGGGTTTCCCGATCGCCTCCAGCCAGGAATTCGAGGCGGTCAAGGCCGTTTCCGCGGCGGTGGAGCGCGCGCGCGTGGCCGCCCTGGCCCGCGCGCTCCCCGGCGACATCGAGCGGGCGGCCGCCGCCATCGAAAATGCGAAGCGCCCCGTCCTGCACACGTTTATCGCCACGTCGGACATTCACCTGGAGCATAAACTGCGCATGAGCCGCCAGGAAGTGCTTGACGCGGCCGGGAAAGCGGTCGCGCTGGCCAAGAGCCTTATTCCCCGCGTGGAATTCTCCGCCGAGGACGCGACCCGCTCCGACTGGGATTTCCTCGTTGAAGTGGCGAAGGTCGCGGTTCAAGCGGGCGCGGATGTGATCAACCTCCCGGATACGGTGGGCTATACGACGCCCGGCGAAATACGCGGCATGTTCGAGCACGTCATCAAGCACGTGCCCGGTTCCGAGAAAATTGTGTTTTCCTCGCACAACCACAACGACCTCGGGCTCGCGGTGGCCAATGCCCTCGCGGCCGTCCTGGGCGGCGCGCGGCAGGTGGAATGCACGGTGAGCGGTATCGGCGAGCGCGCGGGCAACACCTCGCTCGAGGAGGTGGTGATGGCGATGCGCACCCGCAGCGAAATCTATCCCTTCGAGTGCGGCGTGGATTCGAAGGAACTGGTGCCCTCCAGCAGCCTGCTCAGCAAGATCACCGGGCTGGCCATCCCCTACAACAAGCCGATCGTGGGGCGGAACGCCTTTGCGCATGAATCCGGCATCCACCAGCACGGCATGATCGCCAACCGCCTGACCTATGAAATCATGACGCCCGAGTCGGTCGGGCGCAACCGGAGCGAGCTCGTCCTCGGGAAGCACTCCGGGCGCGCGGGGCTCGCCAGCCGCAGCGCCGAACTGGGCTACAAGCTCGACGAAGCGGCGCTGAAGCAGCTTTACGAGAAGTTCATCGATCTGGCGGACAAGAAGAAGGAGGTCTACGACGACGACCTGCGCATGCTCATTGTCTCGCTCCACAACGAGAGCTTTGAGGTGTACCACCTCAAGCAATTGCGCACGTCCGGGAACGACCCGGCCATGGCCCTCGTCACGCTTGGCAAGGGCAATGACACGTTTACCGACACGGCTACCGGCGACGGTCCCGTACACGCGGCCTGCATGGCCATCGAGCGCATAATCGACGTATCGGGGCGTCTCGAGCAGTTCGATATCCGGGCCACGACGCCGGGGAAGGACGCGCTCGGCGAGGCCTATGTCACCGTCTCTTTTGGCGACAAGACCTACAAGGGCAACGGCGCGAGCACAGACATCATCGAGGCCGCCGTACTCGCCTATCTCAACGCGGTGAACAAGTACCTGGCCCTTTCCGAGAGTTTCAAGGTGCTTCCCGTGCCGGCGGGGCCGTAATCCGGGCCTTCGTGTACATGGAGCGGTTTTTTCGCGGCGAATTTGCGCGGCGGCCCCGATAAATGGTATATTCTCGTGTTTTGTCCGGCGTTTCCGCAGGCCTGCGGGGCCCCGAGCGGGTTGTCCGGACCAAAACCGTAACCAATTGGCGCACAAGTGGCCTGAACCCGATTTCGGATGCGAGGCCCACGTAGGAGAGTTGCCGTGAAAGAAGGCATTCACCCGAAGAACTACCGTGAAGTCGTTTTCAAGGACGTAGGTGCGGATATCGCGTGGCTGACGCGGTCCACGGTTTCGACGGATCGCACGATCACCTGGGAAGATGGCAAGGAATACCCGCTGTACACCTTGGAAATCTCCAGCCACTCGCACCCGTTCTACACGGGCAAGCAGAAGTTCGTGGACAGCGAAGGCCGCGTCGAGCGCTTCCAGAAGAAGTACGCGCGTGTGCTGAAAAAGGACTGATTAATCGGGCGCACCTTGACCTGACGGGTCCGGTGCGCCCGGTTTCTGTTTTTCGTTCTCCCCTTCCCACCCGCATCGATCACCATGCGCCAGGCACCCTACATCTATGGATAAGACAATGCGGGAAAAGTTGCGGGCGGTCGCGGCGGAGTCCGACCGGCTCGGCGCCGCCATGGCCACGCAGGAAGTGGCTTCCGATCCGGAGGCCTACCGCAAGCACGCCAAGTCCCATGCGGAACTGGCGGATTTGGTCGCCTGTTTCCGGCGCTACCAGGAGCAGGAGTCGGGGCTTCGCGAGGCGGAGGCGGTCCTTCGCGAGGAAAACGACGCGGAAATGGTCGCCCTGGCGGAGGAGGAGCGGGAAAGCCTTCGGCTTTCGCTGTCCGCCCTGGAGCAGGAGCTGAAAATGCTCCTGGTCCCGAAAGATCCGAACGACGACAAGAACACGATCGTTGAAATTCGGGCGGGGACGGGCGGCGACGAGGCGGCGCTGTTTGTGGCGGACCTGTTCCGGATGTACGGGCGCTACGCGGAGCGCAAGGGCTGGAAGATTGAGGTCCTGAGCTCGCACGAGACGGAACTGGGGGGCTACAAAGAGATTTCCTTCCAGGTGTCCGGCGACCAGGTGTACAGCCAGCTCAAGTACGAGGGGGGCGTGCACCGGGTCCAGCGCGTTCCGGATACGGAAGCGCAGGGGCGCGTGCATACCTCGGCTGTCACGGTGGCGGTGATGCCGGAGGCCGAGGAGGTGGAGCTGGAAATCGATATGAACGATCTCCAGTTCGATGTGTACCGGAGCTCCGGGCCCGGGGGACAGAGCGTCAACACAACCGACTCCGCCGTGCGGGTGACCCACAAGCCCTCGGGTATGGTGGTGACCTGCCAGGACGAAAAGTCGCAGCACAAGAACAAGGCCAAGGCCCTGAAGGTGTTGCGGGCGCGCCTGCTCGATCTCAAGTTGCAGGAAGAGGCGGAGACCCGCTCGAAGGAGCGCAAGTCGCAGGTGGGCAGCGGCGATCGCAGCGAGCGCATCCGCACCTACAACTTCCCGCAGAACCGCCTCACGGACCACCGCATCAAGCTCTCCCTGAGTTCCCTTGATCGCGTCATGGCGGCCGGCGAACTCGACGAGGTCGTGGACTCCCTGATCGCCGCCGATCGCGCCGCGCGCCTCGCGGAAGAGTAATGCCGCCGGTTCGGGAGGCGCTGGCGGACGCGGCGGACCGCCTGCGCGCCGTCACGGATACTCCGGAATTCGAAGCCGCCCTGCTGGCCCGCCACGCGTGGGGCTGGAGCCGGGCGCGGCTCGTGCTGGATGCGCGCGAGCCCGCGGACACGGCATCCCTGGAGCCCCTGATCCGGCGGCGGCTTTCCGCGGAGCCCATTGCCTATATACTGGGCCGCTGGGAATTCTTCTCCATCGATCTGGCCGTGGAGGCGCCCCTGCTGGTCCCGCGGCCCGAGACCGAACACCTCGTCGAGGCGGCGATCAGGCATCTCGGCCAGCGCCCCGCGCGCGTGCTGGACCTGTGCACGGGCACGGGCTGTGTCGCCATCGCGATCGCGCGAAACGCCCCCGTGTCCGGAATCGTGGCTACGGACATCCATCCCGTGGCGCTGCGCGTCGCGGCCTCCAACGCGGCGGAATACGGAATCCCGCTGGACGTTCGCCCGGGCGATCTATTCGCGGCGCTAGCGGATGGCGCGGCTCCCTTCGATGTAATCGTCTCCAACCCGCCCTATGTCGCCGAGACCGCGTGGGACACCCTCGCGCCGGACATTCGAAACTTCGAGGATCGCGGCGCGCTCCTTTCCGGGCCGGACGGCCTGGATTGCATTCGCCGGATTGTGCGCGATGCCCCGTTGTGGCTCAGTCCGGGCGGCATGCTCGCCCTGGAAATGGGGGAGGAGCAGGGGGCGGTGGCCCGCGCGCTGTTCACCGAGCGGGGATTCCGGGACGTCTCAATTCGCCAGGATCTGGCGGGCCACGACCGCGTCATCACCGGTGTTTGGGGCGCGGGCGCGTAACGGCGGGCCGCGCGTCTTTCGACATGGGGTTTGCGCGGGTGCTACACTCAACCCGGCTGGCGCGGGCCGCGGGCCAGGGCGAGGGTAGCAACGAGCGGGGACCGTTTATGAGCGACTTGCCGGAATACCGGACGATGGCTGTGCGGGAAATGCCGGCATCCGACCGGCCGCGCGAGCGCCTCGAGCAGGTAGGCCCGGAAGCGTTGACGGACGCCGAGCTTATCGCGGTGCTTTTCCGCACAGGCACGCGCCAGCACGGCGCCGTGGGGCTGGCCCAGGTGCTGCTTCAGCATTTCGAGGGGTTGCGCCGGCTGAGCCGCGCGAGCCTGAGCGAGTTGCAGCGGGTGCCGGGCGTCGGGCGCGTCAAGGCGATTGAGCTGAAGGCGGCGATCGAACTGGGATTGCGCGTCGCGCGGCAGCAGTCCACGGGGCGCGTGAAGATCACCGGCGCGCGCGATGTGTTTGAGTTGTTGAAATACGATTTCAAGGCATACGAGACGGAGCATTTTAAGACGATACTCCTTAACACCAAGAACGAAGTGTTGCGGACCGTGCGCGTCTCCATCGGATCCATTCAGGAAACGCTGGCGGCGCCGGGCGATGTCTATCGCGAGGCCGTGCGGGATGGCGCCGCGTCGGTCATCGTCGCGCACAACCACCCGAGCGGCAATCCCGAGCCAAGCCAGGCGGACATCCGCCTGACGGCGCAACTGGCCGAAGCGGGCGAGATCCTGGGGATTCCCCTGCTCGATCATGTCGTTTTCGGCGATATGAGATTCGTAAGTTTGAAAGAAAGGCAATTGATGTGAATAAGCCGTTCAGCGGTTGGAAAGAAGGCCTGCCCTTCTACGGTTCCGTGCTCCTTTTTGCGGCCCTGGCCTGGTTTGTGCTGGGAATGGCGTGGCTCGCCACCGTCCTGGGCATCTTGGGCGTGGCCATGGCGTTGTTTTTCCGCGATTTCCCCCGCGCGATCACCGCGGCCCCGAACGAGGTCGTCTCGCCCGCGGATGGCAAGGTGGTGGCGATCGAGGACCTGGAGGAGACGCCGCACTACGAAGGCCCCTGCCGCCGCGTCTCGATATTCCTGTCGGTTTTTGATGTGCACGTGAACCGCGCGCCCTATGCCGGCGCCGTGACCGCGGTGAAGTATGCGCCCGGCCAGTTCAAGGATGCGCGCCTGCCGGAGACCTCCAAGATCAACGAGTCGAATGCGGTGTGGATGGCGACCGACCACGGCCCCATGACGGTCCGCCAGATTTCGGGCGCGGTGGCCCGGCGCATCGTGTGCCCGATTGCGGAGGGCGCGGTGCTGGCAAAAGGGGAGAAATTTGGTATGATACGGTTTGGATCGCGTACCGAGCTCTATTTGCCCGCCGGAACCGAGGTTACGGTTGAACTGAACCAGATGGTGCGCGCGGGCACAACCATCATGGCACGATTTCCGTGAACATCCGCCACTTCCGAACCCATAAGCGCCGCCACCTCGTCCGCCGCAAGCCGATCAACGTGCTGGCGAGCGTCATGACGACGATGAACCTGTATTGCGGCATCGCCAGCATTTTCGCGAGCATCGGGTTCGAGTTCCAGAAGGCCGCCATCTTCATTCTGGTGGGGATTATTTTCGATACGCTGGACGGCGCGGTGGCCCGCATTACCAAGAGCACCTCGGATTTCGGAAAGGAGCTTGACAGCCTCTGCGACATCGTCACGTTTGGCGTGGCGCCGGGAGTGCTGGTATTCACGTCGTACCTGCCGAACGCGCCACTTCTGCATATCGCGATGACGGAGAATACCGAATCCATTATCGGCCGGACCGGTTCGTACATGGCCATCGTGTACATCATCTGCGCCGCGCTGCGCCTGGCCCGTTTCAATACGTTCCAGGCGGATCGCACCGACTACTTCACCGGGTTGCCCTCGCCGGCCGCCGGCGGCACGCTCGCGTCGTTCGTACTGTTCCTGAATTACTTCGAAGATCGCCTCGACAACTACCAGATGGGCCCCTTCGCCTATTACCTGCTTGGGCCGATGGCGGTCATCATGGCCTTTCTCATGGTGAGTACGGTCCGCTACCCGAAGAACAAGTTCAAGTCCTTCGTGCTGGCGCCGCGGCGCGCCTTCATCGCGCTGGGCATGTACGCGATCCTCATCGTCGTCATCCATTATGCGGTGAGCAAGTCGCCGAATATCGTGCTGTTCCCCTTGGGCGCGGCGTACGTTCTCTACGGCATCGGCGACACCGTGTTCTACACCTTCTTCAAGCGCCGCCCCTTGCCCGCCGACGGCGACGTGGAGGAGGCCGAGGGCGGCTTGCGGCCCCTGGAGGCCTTCCCTTCCTCCGCCGGCGTGCCCTCGGAAAAGAAGGCGGATTCGCGGTAGAGGTCCAGCGCCTCGCCGGCGAGCACCTTCAAAACGGCCGCGATCGGTACGGCCAGGAGCAGGCCCACAAAGCCCAGGGCGCTGCTGAACACCATAATCGCCAGGATGACCCACACGGGGCCCAGCCCGACCTGCGACCCCACAATGCGCGGCGTGAGGAAGTTTCCTTCGAGGAACTGAGCGATGGCAAAGGTCGCGAGCACGCCCGCGACGTGCCAGTCGATTGCGCCGTGGTACAGCACCGTCAGCGCCACCGCCGGCCCGATGGTCAGGATCAGGCCCAGATACGGCACGAAGCTTCCCAGCGCGCCCATCAGGGCCAGCATCAGGGCGAAGGGGGCGCCCGAAATCATGAATCCGATCGCGTACATTGCGCCCAGACAGCAGCAGACCGTGAACTGGCCCCGGAGGAACGACCGCAACTGCCGGTCGATGTTCCTCATGATATCCCGGGTCTTGGCGCGGTAGCGGTGCGGCACCAACTCGTCGCACGCGGCCACGATGTGGTCGTAGTCCTTGAGCAGATAGATGGCCACAAAGGCGAACAGCACAAAGTTGCCTATAAAGAGAAAGAGGCGCAGGAAGGTGTCCCCGATGATGCCGAGCATCCGTATAACCGACGTGCTGGCGTCCCGCCACTGGGGGAAAAATGACTGGAACAGTGTGCCGGTGTGATCGGCGATCCGCTTTCCGACCTCGTGGCGAATAATCCCTATGGAGTCCGGATTTTCAGGCTCCAGGCCGTTCTCGTCCACCGGCACCCAGTTGAGGGTGCGCACCACGCTGTCGAGGGCGAGCAGGTCTTCCACTTTGGCGGCCACGCGGCGCCGGAAAGATGCGTCATCGGAAGGTTCCTCGCCTTCCGCCACGACCGGGGGCGGTGGATTGATCATGTTCTCCGCCTGCTCGATGACGCCGGGCAGCACGATGATGGGCAGCAGGATGGAGGCGAGGATCAGGCTGCCGACCAGGGTGACGATGGCCGCGACGCGGGAGACGTGGCGGCCGCGAACCTTGAATCGCTCGATCCGGTCGATGACCGGATCGAAGATGTACGCGACCGCGAACGCGAAGAACAGCGGCACCAACACCGAGCTGAGCAGGTACATGACCACGGAAAGCCCGATAACGGCCCCGAGCAGACCCACCGCGCGAACCCACTTGTTTTGAAAAACTTCGGAGACCATCCATCCAGCCCTCATGGTAGCCCAGACTCGCCCCCCGGAATCCGCGGGGCGAACCAGCAGCATACCGGCGGTATGAGGGGACATACAAGCGGGCTCGAACGATTATTCGTACCGTCCGGGTTCGAGCGCGGGTATTACGGGGCGTGCAGCCCGAAGATTGGGGTGTCCGGCATGGATCCGGACACTGGAGCGATTGCCGGCGTTCCCCGCCACGCGGGATCCGCAAGCACGATGGATTCGCCGGCGCGAAGCCCGAGGGAGTAACGCCCGGCGCCCGTTTCGGCCACGTGCGCTGGGTCCCCCCCAACCACGCGCGGCGGGCCGCTGAACTCCGCCCGGATCCGGCACGGCTCACCCGCAAGGCTGGAAATCCGAACCCAGGCGAGATTCCCGTCCTGCCGCGCCGCGCTCACGAGAAACGCGCCCTCCGCGCGCCACTGGTGGAAGATGATATCGCGCCAGGCGTCCGGGGGCGCGGGGAAGATGCGGATGAGCGGCCCGTCCGCCGCATCCCAACTCTGAAGCAGCATGTCGTGAATGGACTGCGCGGCGGACAGGGGTGTCTCGATGACGGGGCCGGCCTCGCGATACATCGTATTGGGCTCGATGAAGCCCTTGAATGCATTCAGGTAATCGAGCGCGCGATCGCCATCGCCGATGGCCGCCGAGATGGAGGCGCCCCCGGTGAAGGAATAGCCGAAGAGCGCGTCGGGGAAGCTGTGCCAGTGATCCAGCGAGCGCCGGATGCGCGTTTCGCCGTCCGGCTGCTCCACGTTCACCTGGTACAGCGGATAGATCATCAGCAGGTGCGAGTAATGGCGGTGGCTCGAGTCCATGGGGACCCCATCCGCGATAAGAAAACCGTTCTCGCCCTCCGGGAAGGGGGCGAGCCGGTCGAGGACGCGGCGCCATGCCGGGGCCAGGGGCTCATCGATGTCCAGCCGCTCCACCGCGCTCAGCAGGGCGTTCGCGCCCCAGCGCAAGAGCGCCAGATCGTAGTTGCAGTCGGGCCCGCTCTTGTACTCGGGCGACCGCGTGGGCGGCAGGTGGAGCACCCCGTCGGGACCCTCCTGCAGAAAGTGGAGGTAATAGTTCACGGCGCGCCGCAACACGGGGTACAGGGATTCCCGCAGGAGCGCCTCGTCCAGGCTCATGCGGTAGTGAAGCCAGACATTGTGGCAGGCCCAGAGGAGGTTGCCCATCTCATGATCGCCGGGCGTGCCGGGGGGCTCCACCAGGCTGGGGTAGAAGACGCCCCCGGAGAGGCGTGCGGTGGACGATCGGTAGATGGCGGCGGAGTCGTGGCGGTACTCGGGACGCACGCTCGCGATGAGATTCGGTAGATAGGTGCGCAGGCTGTCCGGCAGGGGGCGCGCGAGTTCCAGATGGTTGGCGGTGTACATGGGCCAGTAGGTCAGCTGAACATTCAGGTTCCACCAGATCCCCGGCCAGGGCGTTGGCTGGTCCCAGGGTCCCTGAATGCCCAGGACGACCCCGTCCGACCGCGTGGCGGCGCGCAGCTTGTAGATCTGGTTCCAGTAGAAGCTCTGCCAGTACGGATCCGGTATCGAGAGGTAACTTTGGGCGTAGTAGCTGCGCCACGCGGCCCGGTGGGCATCGAGGAATGTCGGCCACGGTGTTCCGGCCGCGGCCCCCGCCGCGCGCGCGGCCGCTTCCGCGACCTCGTCCGGGCTTCCGGGCCACGCATACTGCGTGCTGGCGAACAGGGTGTTCCAGCCGTCCTCCCGGGACACCACCCAGGCTGTGGCGTACGCGCCTTCGCTCAAGGGTTGTACCCACACCGGCGCGCCGTCCACTTCATTCAAATAGCCCGGCGGGTTGGGGGTCCAGGTTTTCTTTCGCTCGGGGTCCGGTTTAACCGCGAGCCGCGGATGCAGCGCTTCGGCGGGCTCCCATTCGAGCGTGGCGTCCGATTCCCCACCCTCACCCTTCCAGCGCACCGCGATGGCCATCTGATCGGCATGGACCAGCGTCTGTATGGAGATGGATCCCTCGGTGGTCCGTATGGCGCCCGCCGCTTCTGCGCGGAGCAGGTCGAGCCGCAGTGCGCAGCCCTCCAGATCGCCGCGGGTGTGCAGAAGGAAGCGTCCGATGGGCAAGCGACCCATCCCGTAGTTCATCTGGCGATGATCCTCCACATCGCTCCGGCCGACCTGCCATTCCACGGTCCGGTCCCCGGTCTGTCGCACCAGCGTGCCCATCATGCCATTCCCGAGGTAGGGCGCCTCCCACCAGTCACGCGGAAGGCGCGTCCATACGGGATCGGCGCCGGCGAGGAAGCCCTCCCATTCGATGCTGGCGTCCAAAGCAGCCACGGGCGAACACGGGGCGAGCAAAGCGAAAACAAGACAGAGAGCGGGTATCCAGCGACAGGCAGGCGGCGCCAGATGGGGGCGAAGCGAGTTCATGGCGAAATTCTCCCTGTCTGATAGACTGGCAAGTGCTCGGGTTGGTTGCGCCGGCGCTATCCCGGCTTGCAATTTCGCGGGATCCGGCGATATGCTCTGCGTGGGAGCCGCCCGCCTTTCCTGGAAGGCGAATCACGGCGCTGTTCGGACGGGCCCGCAGCCATGCGCGCCTGGATTTCCGCCCACAACCACGCAAGACACCGCCCAGCCGGGACAAAGGATATGCTCATGAAGACCCTCAAGGAAGTCACGCTCGACGCGTTGGATCTGCACGCGTCCTATGAACTGCCCGCGCTGGAGCTGGCGCCCGCGAAAAAGCGGCTCGTCGTGGCGAGCGGCAACGCGTTCCCCACCGCGAAAATCCTGTTTGCCGATGAGCCGGCCATCTTCAGGGGCGAGGGCGACTACCACGACGTTCTCGCCGGCGATCCGGATCTCGATTCGGGGGTCGTCATCTCCGCTTCGGGCAAGAAGCACGCCCCGATTCTGGTGGCTGACATGCAAAAGCGGGGGCTCGACACGTACCTCGTCACCTGCGATGGCGATTCGCCCGCCGCGAAGCTATTGCCGGCCAACCGGGTGCTCGTCACGAAGAGCAATCCGGAACCGATTACGTACAACACGAGCACCTACGTGGGCATGATGCTGCTGAAGACCCGCGAGGACGCGCGCGCGATCAAGACTCACATCGAGACGCAGGTGGCCCCGAGAATTCCCGACTTCACCCGGTACGAGGCGTTCTATATCGTGGTGGATCCCCGTTTCGACCTGGTGAAGGAGATGTTCGTCACGAAATTCGACGAGCTCTTCGGCGGGCGGGTCAACGGGCGGTGCTACACGAGCGAGCAGACGCTGCACGCGAAGACCGTGGTCCCCTGGGATAAGGAGTTGTTCATCAGCGTGGGTTATGACAACCAGCTCTTTGGATCCGAACGGCTCGCAATCCCGCTGCCCGAGGGCGCCGGTTTCGCCGCGATGGTGGCGACCACGTACTACGTCATCGGTTGCATCCAGGAGCAATTCCCGCCGTATTTCTTCGAGAACGCCGAGTCATTCAAGGCGATTCAAGAGAAGTGGTTTCAGGATCTGATGCACTAATTGTTCGGGCGGCGGTTGAGCATGACGATGAAGCCGCCCGCCGCGGCGATCGCGAGCCACCCCCACAGCGGCACGGGCAACGTGCCGAGTGCGACTGGCGCGATGCCGGTGAATATGGATCCGAACGCGACAATTCCGGCTAGCATCACCAACCATCCCAGCATCGACCACATTGGATGTTATCTCCCGTCGTGTTGTTAAGCGCTTCGGACAAGGCGCGAAAACCACAGTATAGGAAGGGCTCCGCCCGAGGCGCAACCGTTGGAATGGGCCGGCGCTTGGGGTAGAATGGGGTCAGCTGGCGGGGGCTGGAATGGCACGCATGGAACCGACATCGCGCATTCGCGAACTAGAGGGCCGGGTCGCCCAGTTGACTGCGCTCGTGAAGCGGCTGGGCGCCGCGCAGGCCGCCCAGCGCAGCGCGGCGCGCGACCATCGTGCCGGCGGCGGTACGGAGCGTACCGCCGCGGGCCCCCGGGGGCGCAAGGAGCACGAGTTCCACCTCGTGGAAGACGTTCGCCGGACCGTTGATCAGGTACTGCTCGCCGAGGAAGACGAGGCCATCGAGACCCACGTGGGCGCGGTGTGGATCAGCCGGCTGGCTGCCGTCGTGCTCATGATGGCGCTCGCGCTGGCGGCGCGCACGACCTTCGCCAACCAGGAAATCGAGGAAATCGGCAAGGCCCTGATCGGCTACGGGATCGCGGCGTTCTTCATCGGGTACGGGTTGATTTTCGAGCGTTCGCGGGATCTATTCGCGCAGGCGATCCTCGGCTGCGGCCTGGCGGTCCTGTACTTTACGACGTACGCGGTCTTCTTCATCGAAGAGATGCAGCTGTGGAACGCGCCGTTCTGGGGAATCCCCATAACCCTCGGGTGCCTGCTCGTCCTGGTGTTCATGGCGCATGTGCGCTCCAGCGAAACCGTAGCGGGCGCGGGGCTCTTCCTGGCGTATTATACGGTGTATTTCAGCTGCACCCGGCTGGAGGGGCTCAGCGGGCCGGTGCACGCCGCCGCCACGTGCAGCCTGCTCGCCGCCGTCGCCCTCGTCTACCAGGCGAGCCACCGCTGGCTGCTCTTCTCGTGGGCCGTTATGGTCGCCACCTACACCGTTCACGGCTATTATTACCTCGATAAGCCCGCCGCCATACCCCTGGACGGCGCGGCGTACTTCTGGGCGTCGAGCGCCCTGTTGACGGCCTTCTTTCTCATTTTTGCGGCGACATCGATCGCGGGGCGGCGCCGGCGCGGGTTTTACCGGCCGATGGTCGCGCCCATGGCGGCGCTGAACGTTGTGGCCTACTACCTGTTCATGTCGCATGCGATCGCGCGGTATTTCCCGGGTCAGTTCTGGTGCTTCCAGGCCGCCCTGGCGCTGTTCCTGTTTCTCTGCGCCTTTCTGTCGGAAACCCGTGGATCCCGGAGCAACCTGCTCTTCCAGACCTATATCCTGGGCGCGATTGCCGTCACCAGCCTGGCGCTTTACGAATCCTTGCCGCCGGAGTACTTCCCCATTGCGCTCGCCCTGGAATGCATCGTACTAACCCTGTTCTACCAGCGGTCGGCGGTCATCGGCTTCAAGTCCATCGAACTCTTTCTCATGCTTGCGACGGCCATCGCGGCGATTGGCGCGGTGGGTATGACCGGGCCGGTTCAGATCGGGGTGTGGCTGGCGCCCGCGAATCGATTCTGTGCGGGCAGCGTCGCGCTTCTGTTCATGTTGAACGCCTGGCTGTACGAGAAATTCACGCGCCACCGGACGCCCGCCGCGCGCACCCGGAGCGGACACTGGTTTCTGGCGGATTCGCGTTTGGATTGGACCGGCAACTCGATGGCGATGGCGCACGCCGCGTGCGGCGCGCTGGTCCTTATGGCGGCGACCATACTCGAACTGAGCGAGGCGCCGGAACTGCCCTTCATCCTTGGCGCCGAGGCGCTGGTTGTCTGGCTCTTCGGCATCATCCTGTTGACGCCGCAGGTGTGCGTTGCGGCGGTACTCCTGCTGGTGGCGGCGCACGTCTGTTTCCATGTCTTTCTCTGGTTGCCGCTGGAGGGCTTCGAGACTCAGCAGTACTACCTGGTATACAGCACGGGCCTCGCGGTGCTCACCTTCCTCGGCGGGCACGCCTGGGAGCGCTACCTCATTCGCTTCCGCCGCCCGGACATCGACTGGGAACACCACCTCATCGTGGCGGTGCCGTTTCTCGTGGGGACTTACCTGCTGACAGCCCTGCTCGGCCGGGAACTGAATCCCCTGCACGTGGCCGCCGCCCAGAGCGGGCTTGGGCTGGGCCTGCTTTTCCTCGGCGGTTTTAACCGCTACACCGGCGTGAAAACCGCCGGCGTCCTGGCGATGATGCTCGCGGTGAGCAGTTTCTACACCGGCCTGAACCACCCCGACGCCCCCCTCGACCGAGAGCCGCTGTTTCTGCTGTATTTCGGCATATTTCTGGGCGCATGCATGGGGGCCGAGCGCGTGTTTGCTTTTCTCAAGAAGCATGGCTCCGCAACGACCCGCATTGAGGATGTCCTCCGGACGGTGCTCGTCTGGATGGCGATGGTGCTGGGGCTGCTGGGCCTCTACCGGTGGAGCCCGCCGGAGAACCTGGTGTTTTATCTGCTTGTGTACGCGGTGATCGCGCTCGTGCTTGGTGTGGTCTTTCGGGAAAGCCGTTACCGCTGGGGCGCCCTCCTGCTGTTCGGCGTGGTGACCTACCGGGCCTTCACGCAGTTCCAGGACCTTACGCCGCCCTATCAGGTGCTGGTCTTCGGCGTTCCCGGTGTCGTGCTGATCGTCGTTTCCTGGGCCTACTCCCGCCGGACGCTCCGCAACAAGAAGCGCGGCCAGGCAGGCCCGCCGGCCCCGACGGATGGGTGACCGCGCGCAGGCCGCGCGCGAGATCTGCGCCGCGCTGAGGAACGCCGGCCATCGCGCGCTTCTGGCCGGCGGTTGCGTGCGCGACATGCTGCGCGGCGCCCCGCCCGAGGACTACGACATCGCCACGAGCGCGACCGCGGCGGAGGTTCAATCGCTGTTTTCCCACACGATTCCCGTGGGCGCGTCCTTTGGCGTGGTCATCGTGGTACGGGACGGCGCGCAGTTCGAAGTGGCGACCTTTCGGAAGGACGGCCCCTACCTCGACGGGCGCCACCCCGCGCACGTCGAGTTCCTGGACGAGATCGAGGACGCGAAACGCCGCGATTTCACGATCAACGCCATGTTTTACGATCCCGATACCGCGTCTGTTATCGACTATGTCGGTGGTCGGGAAGATCTGGCGAACGGCATTATCCGTTGCGTGGGCGATCCCGCCGCCCGTTTTCGGGAGGATCACCTGCGGCTGCTTCGCGCCGCCCGATTCGCCGCGCGCTTCGGGTTCGCGCTGGACCCGGCCACCCGCGACGCCATGGCCAGGCTGGCCCCCGCCATCTCGCGGACGAGCGCCGAGCGGATCCGCGACGAGTTCGTCAAGATGTTGTGCGAGGGCTATGCGCGCCGCAGCCTCGAACTCCTGGACGAAACGGGATTGCTGGCGCAGGTGCTGCCGGAAGTTGATGCGATGAAGGGCGTGGCGCAGCCGCCCGAGTTTCATCCCGAGGGCGATGTTTACGTGCACACCCTGCTGCTCATGGACGGGCTGCCCGCGCCCTGTTTCGCCACGCTGGCTTTCGGCGCGCTGCTCCACGATGTCGGGAAGCCCCGCACGCAGACTTTCGAAGACCGCATTCGCTTCAACGAGCACGAACGGGTCGGCGCCGAGATGGCCCGCCGCATCTGCCGGCGCCTGCGCTTCTCCAACGAGCAAACCGACCGCATCGTCTGGCTGGTCGCGCAGCATATGCGGCTCGCGGCGATTCCCGACATGCGGGAGAGCAAACGCAAGCGCTTCGTGCGGGAGGACGGCTTCGACGAACTGCTTGCCCTGTGCCGACTCGACTGCCAGGCGAGTCACGGAAACCTCGACACGATCGACTGGATCGAGGACTACCGCGCGAATCTGCCCGAGGAGGCGCTCCGCCCAACGCCCCTCCTGACGGGCAACGACCTCATCGCCATGGGCTACGCGCCCGGCCCCGATTTCCGCCGCGTTCTGGGTGCGATCGAAGACGGTCAATTGGAGGGGACGGTGCGCAACACGGAGGAGGCGAAAAGACTCGCGCGATCGCTCTTGGAGCCCTGATACGAACGTGGCCGCTTGTGGCTACTGATGCGATCGTTTGCACCATATGCCTTTCCCGTGCTATCACATCTATACAGCGCGCATGGCAGGGAGTGTGCACATGGCCATCACGAGGCGTACAAACCGAGGTTTTACACTGCTGGAGGTCACCTTTGCCACGGGTATCCTCTTCCTGACACTGGTGTTGATCCTCGGGGCGATCGCGCATGTTGCGCATATGCGCGAACTGGGGGAGCGGCGGCATCTTGCCACCGTCTGTCTCAACCACGTGATCGAGCGGGCGCGTGCGAACCCGGGATGGCAAGCGGACCTGGCTGCGCCGGCTTCCCTGCCGGGATCGTATCGCATCACGGTGGAATCCGAGGCGCCGGGTGTCGCCCGCGTCATTGTGACGACCGAGACCTCCCGCGGGAGCACCGTTATCGTGTCCGCGGTATGTCCAGCAGGGGAGGGGTCCGATGCGCCGTAGCGGGTTCACATTGATCGAGATGCTCGCCGCGATCTCCCTGTTGACCGCCGCGCTCGGGATGATCTGGGGCGCCTGGTTGCAGGCCAGTGCGACGGCGGATGTCCTGGAGCGAAAGACCGACGCGACGGATCGCGCCGTACACGCCATGGCCCGAATCTCCCGAGAATTGCGTGCGGCTTCCCGGGCCAGCCTGTCCGCCTTGCCCGCCGCCGAGATCGCCTACCGGATCCCGGAGGACCTTGACGCGAACGGATTGCCGATAGACGCGGACGGTATGCCGGAATGGAGCGGGCCTCGCCGGATCGGGCGCGACTACAACGACGCCAATGGCGATGGTTTCACCGCGAGCCAGTTGATATTGGAACACCCCGGCGGAGTCGACGTGATTGCAAACGGTCTTCCCGCAGCCGAGCCGCCTGGCGTCTCGCCGAGCGGCAACCCCGGCATCTGGTTCGAAGCGCGGGATGGCGGCATCCTCGTGCAATTGGAGGTGGTCTGCTTGACGCGCCGGGCGCGGGAGGTTCCCGCGCGCGTGGCGCAGTTTATTGCGCTGAGGAATCCGTGATGCGCGATGCCGTGATGGAACGGACGCGCGGGGCCGCGCTGCTGCTGTGTCTCGTATTCATTGCGGCCTCTATTTCGCTCGTGGTGGTGCTAAGCACCCGATCCGCCGCACATCTCCGGCAGGCGGTGTACGCCAGTTCGGGCGTGTCCGCGTTTTCCGCGGCGGAGACCGGGCTGGCGCTTGCCGTAGCGGACCTGGATGCCGGGGGGACCGGCTGTCTTGGCGGCGCCGGGCCGCCCCGTTGGGACGCGCGTGGGCGGGCCATTCTTCCAGAGATCTCCGATGCCAGACTTTCACCCCACGCAATTTCCGGGAGTCCTCCGACCGCATGGTACACCGTGGCGGGCCCGAGGGCGGACCTACCGGATGGCTATGTCGTGGTCTACAGCGTGGCGCGATCAGGCGGAGTCGAGCGGAGGCTGGAGTGCGTTTTGCGCCGCGAGAAGTCTGGCCACGAAATCGTGGTGTGGCGCGAGCTGACGCCATCGGATGCCGGGGAGCGCGCCGATGCCGCTCTTTGAGTACACAGGTGTCGACACGCGAGGCGCCACAGTGCAGGGCTCCGTCGAGGCCGAGTCGGCCTGGGCGCTCATCCCGGAATTGCGGGCCCGTGGGGTGATGGTCTACGCCGTGGCGCCAGAAGGGGGCGCGCGGGGCCTGGCGAATAGACCTCGGTCGATTGAGCTGGAAGATCTAAACCTGTTTGCGGAGCAGCTGTGTTCCTTGTCCCGCGCGGGCATGCCGCTGGCCACCGCACTGCGCGAACTCGCGCACGAGGTTCGGGGCAGGCGATTCCGCAACCTGATCGATACCGCCGCCCGTGAAGTCGCCGGGGGCCGTTCCCTGGGCGAGGTGTTCGAGCGCCATGGGGAGTCCTTTCCGCCACTGTACCTGGCGCTGATACGGGTTGGCGAGCACACGGGCAATCTCCCGGGCGTCCTGCAGCGGATGATCGCCATCGGACATCGCCGCCAATGGCTTCGTCAGCGGCTGATGGTGGCGGTTGCATATCCCGCCTTTCTGCTCGGCGCGCTGGCGGTGTTCTTCGGCCTTTTCGTCACGGAGGTGATAGGCCAGTTTGAGCATATGTATCTGCAGTTTGGGGCCGAGTTGCCGGCTCTTACGGAAGCGGCTCTTTCCTTCGGGAAACTTATGCGCGGCGCCGGACTCCCCGCGATCGCGCTGTTTGCGGGCCTGACCGCACTTCTATACTGGATTCGCGGGTATGTTCTTCCCGGTGACGCCGGCAGGCTTGCGGCGGAAGCGGCCCTGCTTCGCGCGCCCGTTGTGGGCCGTCTCTATCAGGCCATTCTTACGGCGCGGTTCGCCCGGGCGTTGGGCATGCTGCTGGAGAATGGCGCACCCATTCTGGAGAGCCTTCAGCTTGCTGGCATCGCCACGGCCAGCACGCGCTTCGCCCGGGGCATGGCCCGCGCGGCCACGCGCGTTGCGCAAGGGGATCCCGTGGCGCAGACCGTTGCGGCGACCGGTCTATTGCGCCCCATCGATGCCTGGATACTGAAGCACGGCGAATCGGCCGGCGATCTTCCCGGAGCGCTCGCGCGGCTGGCGGAGTCCTGTGATCGCGAGTCGGAGCGGGGGCAACAGTCCGCGCTTGGCGGGCTCGGGGCGGGTCTGGTGATCGTCTGCGGAATTCTAGTGGGATTGGCGGTGATCGCGTGTTTTCTGCCGGTCTTTCAATTTCCCCTGATGCTGCGAGGTTAGGACACATGGAATTCGGCGCACCAGATGAGACTTGGGATAACGGCGGGCGCCCGCTTCCGGATGGCCGCGCGCCCCGCTACCGCACCTGGCTGCTCCATTGGCGCGATCTTCTCATCGCGGTCCGCGCCATTCAGGTTCTCGTGGCGGCGCGCCTGCCGCTTGCCGCGGGCCTTCTGTACCTGAGCCACGATACGCCGAGCCGCCCGCTACGGTATGTGTTCTACGCGATGCATCGCGACATTCAAGGTGGCCTGGCGCTTCACGAGGCCATGGCGAACCGCCCCGAGTTCTTTCCGCCTTTCTGCACCAAGCTTGCCCGGGCCGGGGAAGAAAGCGGGCAGTTGGACGCGGCCCTGGACGAACTCCAGTCCGGCGTTTCGGATGCCGTTTCAATCCGCTACGTCACGTTCTGGCACGCCTGGATGCTGGGGGGTGTACTGCTATTCCCGATACTGCTTGCGGCTGTCATTCTCGTATTCGTCGCGCCACAATTGGAGTCCATCCTGACACATTTTGGAAAGCCGCCGGGGCGTCTGCTCTATTGGGGGCAGTTCGCCAGGGATAGCGGGCTTCTCGCGGGGCTCGCGCTCTTCGCCGTTGGGGTGTTGCCGGGTTGGATTGCGGTCGAATACTCCTGGCTGAAGGGCGGGCCCCTCTCGCGGATCGCGTCGGCGGTTTTCGAGCGGCTACCGCTTGTTGGCCGCCATTTCCGTAAGCGCCATCTGGCCACCGCCGCCGCGGTGGCGGGCCATCTGTTGCGCGCGGGCGCGCCGCTGCCGCTGGCGCTACGGGAGGCCGGAGAAGCGGCGGGGTCGCGGCGCTGCAACACAATCTTCGAGCGTCTGGCGGCGGCGGTGGAGGGGGGAGATGGAATCCGGGACGCGGTGCGCCGCGATCACGGCAATTTACCAGGTTCTTTCCGCGCGCTGGTGTCGCTCGGCGAACAGGGGGGAGGGTTGCCGGACGCGTTCCAGCAGATCGCGGCACTTTACCGCAGACAGACGGATCAATCCGCGCGCCTGGCTATTGAACTTGGTCTGCCGTTGCTCGTCTGTTTGAATGGCCTCATCGTCTTCTGGGTCTACGGGGCCATATTCAGCACGCTGAACGCGATCACCCTCTTGGGATTCTAGCCCACGCGCGATTGAACTGCCTTGGTGGAGGGGGCTATACTTTTCCGTAGTCTCTGGCGCCCGGGCGCTGGCTCACACCGCCTGTTTGTGGCGTCGCCATCCGTGTCCCGCGCGCCGGGCGTATTGTTCCTTCTCTCCTGGCAGCGGGGGACATCGCCGCGCGAGGCGGCGAGGCAGTTTTTCATTTGCGCGGCCCGTTGGGTGGCGGCCAGGCGCTGTGTAGTATTCGCCACGCAATTCAACGGAACGGCTTGCATCCGGAATGCTGGTGCACGCTCATTAGAGGTCCGTCCACGTATGCCCGTAGTACCGTCGCGCTGGATGCCCGTCACGCGCCTTTCCGGACCAATCGCCCGGTATGGCGTGATTGCCGCCGCCGCCGCGTCTCTCCTGGTTCTGCCCAGCTGCGCGCGCTTCACGCCGCCCGATAGAACCTCCACTGAACTTCCGATCCCGGCTGCGTTTTCGCTATACGAGACTGCCGGGGAACTCCCGGACGCGTGGTGGAACTCCTTCGATTCCGGCGACTTGAACGCGCTGGTGGATGCGGCGCTCTCGGGGAACTTCACCATTGCGCAGGCCGCCGCGCGAATACGGCAGGCCGGGGCCGTGGCGCGCCAGGCGGGCGCTCCCCTGCGCCCAACGCTCAGCTACGGCGCCGACGCCAGCCTCAGCCGCCGCCGGACAGAGCTGGGGGGCGGGGAGTCGGGGCTGGACGCCGCAACCCGGCGTCTCAACGCCCTGAACGCGCTGCTGGATGCCGCGTCGGGCGGCGGCGGGGGGACCGGTCCGCTGGGCGGTGCGGTCCGCTCGGCGCAACAGGGCCGGAACGCCGTCGAATCCCTCCTTCAACCTTCTCCGCCGGATTCGCTGACGGTGAACACGGACCAGTACGGTCTCGGCCTGACCGCCGGGTATGAGGTGGATGTCTGGGGGCGCCTGCGCGCGGACGAAGCGGCGGCGCTTTCGGCCCTGGATGCGACGCGGGAGGAGGCCCATGCCGTCGTGCACACGATCGCGGGCCAGGTCGCGCTCACGTGGTTCAATCTACTTGAAACCGCACAGGTGCTGGGCGTGGTGCGTGGACAACTTGAGACCAACCAGACCAATCTTGGTCTGATCGAGCTTCGCTATCGCAATGGTCTCGCCACGACGCTCGACGTATACCAGCAACGCCAGGCCGTGGCCGAAACGGAATCGGCCATCCCGCTGCTGGAAGCGCGGTACGAACTGCTTAAACATACGTTGAATATCCTGCTTGGCCGCGCGCCGCGCGATGATCTGGACCTGACCGAAGCGGCCTTTGCGGCGCCGGGCCCCCTGCCGCCCTACGGGCTGCCGGCCGACCTGCTGGCCCGCCGCCCCGATGTGCGCGCGGCGGGGCTTCGCCTGCGCGCCGCGGACTGGCGGGTGGCGGCGGCCCGCGCCGATCGCCTGCCGCGCCTCCAGTTGAGCGCGGGCCTCAGCAGCGACGCCGCCGCAATCGGCTCGCTGTTCGATAGCTGGATCGCGCAACTCGCGGCAAGCGTAACGGGTCCCCTGTTCGACGGGGGGCGGCGCGAGGCAGAAATCGAACGCGCGCGCGCCGAGGCCGACGAACGGCTCGCCGCCTACCGGCAGATAGTCCTGGAGGCCGTGGCGGAGGTTGAGGATGCGCTGGTCTTGATCGATCGCCAGCAGGCGCTGATCCAGGCGCTCGATCGCCAGCTTGAGGCCGCGCGGAATTCCCATCGCGAGGCGCTCGGCCGCTACCGCAAGGGCCTGACCGATTATCTCCCCGTGCTCACCGCGTTGCGCAATCTCCAGAGCCTGGAACGCGATGTGGTGGAAGCCGCGCACGACCTGCTGGTCTATCGCGTGCAATTGCACCTCGCCCTGGGTGGTGGCTGGATGGCCGGGGCGCTTGATGCCCGAGAAGGAAAGAACGAATGAAGGAATCCACCGTGCCCGCTCCAACGTCTCGGCGCAATCCGCTGGCGAGCGCGCTCATTTTTCTGGTGAAGGCGCTTGTGCCTGTCGCCATTCTGGCCGCCGGAGCCGGCGCGGTTTACGCAATGATGAAGACGGCGCCGCAGCCGCAGCGCGCGCCCCAGCAGCGGCAAGCGCGCCTGGTCGACGTGACGATGGCCGACCACACGTCGCAGCGGTTGCGTGTGGAGGCGGCCGGCAGGGTGCTGGCGGCCCGCGAGATCACGCTGAACCCGCAGGTGGCGGGCGAAATCGTCGAGATAAGCTCCGCGCTTGTGCCGGGCGGCCATTTCGACGCGGGCGACCTGATCGTGCGAATAGACCCGGCGGATTACGAACTCGCCGCGAAGATGCGCCAGGCGGAATTGACCCAGATGGAGGCCCGCCGCGTGCTCGAGCGCGCAAACCAGGATGTGGCCCGACGGGAATACGAAGTGCTGGGCGAGTCTCTGAACGATGAGGAGAAGTCCCTGGTGCTGCGCGAGCCGCAGCTGGCCGCCGCCGCCGCCGACGTGGCCGCCGCGCGCGCGATGCTGGAGGACGCGCATCTCGATCTTCAGCGCACCACGGTTACCGCGCCCTTCGACGCGCAGGTGGTGGAGAAGTTCGTGGATCGGGGAACTCGCCTGACGACCCAAACCCCAATTGTCCGCCTTGTCGGGACCGATGTGTATTGGGTCGAACTGGCGGTGCAGCAAGGGGACCTCCCCTGGATCGCCTTGCCCGAAGGGGATGCGCCCGGATCGCCCGTGGTGCTGCGCCAGCCCAGTGTCTGGGGGCCGGACGCGTCGCGCGAGGGGCGCGTAATCCGTCTGCTGCCGGCGCTCACCGAGCAGGGCAATATGGCGCGCGTGCTGGTCGAAGTGCACGATCCGCTTTGCCTGGAGCCGGAAAACGAGGACAAGCCCCGGATGTTGGTGGGGCAATTCCTGTCGGCGGAGATCGAAGGCCGGGTGTTGGACCATGTGGTCGTTCTCGACCGCGCCTACCTCCGTAACGGCGATTTCGTCTGGATTATGGACCAGGAGGATAAGCTGGACATTCGCCCCGTCGATATCGCGTACCGGGGCGTCGAGCGGGTGCTTATCCGGGGCGGCATCGAGGACGGGGAGCGCATCGTGACCACGGACATCGCGGCGGTCGCCGCCGGAATGAATCTGCGCGTCGCGGGTGAGGGTGAGAAGCCCGGTCGCGGCGGCCCTGACGGCCCGGGAGGCGCGTCATGAGCGCGAACATTCGAGGCCCGATCGCCTGGATGGCGCGCCACGGTGTTGCGCCGAACATCCTCATGGTGTTTCTTGTGATCGGCGGCCTGTTCATGACAACGCAGGTCAAGCAGGAGATCTTTCCAAATTTTGACCCGGATACGGTAACGATCATCGTGCCGTTCCCCGGAGCGAGCCCCGAGGAAGTGGAGGAGGGGATTGTCCTCGCCATTGAGGAGGAGGTGCGCGGTCTCGATGGCGTGGACGAAGTGCATGCCGTCGCCTCCGAGGGGCGCGCCTTGATCACGGTGGAAATCCTTCTCGGGAGTGACCCGCAAAAGGTTAATCAGGACATCCAGCAGGCCGTCGACCGGATCCGCGTGTTTCCGGAGGAAGCGGAAGATCCAATTATCGCGCTCAGCACCCGCCGCCGATCCGTTATCGAGATGCAGGTTTTCGGGCACATGGACGAATGGTCGCTGCGCCAGGCCGCCGAGCAGGTGCGCGACGGGCTCCTGCAGCACCCGGAAATATCGCAGGTCGATCTCGACGGCGTCAAAGACTTGGAGATTCATATTGAAGTGCCGCAGCACAGGCTCCGCGAGCACAACCTTTCCCTCGACACCATCGGGCGGATCGTCCGGCAGTCGGCTTTCGATCGCTCGGGGGGCAAGGTGGAGACGCGCGGCGGCGAGATTTTGCTGCGCGTCCAGGAACGCCGGGATTGGGCCCGGGATTTCGAGAACATCCCCATCATCTCCTCCGAAACCGGCGCCATCGTCCGGCTTGGCGACATCGCAACGGTCCGCGAGGGTTTCGAGGATAGCAATACCTACGCCACCTTCGAGGGCAAGCGCGCCATCGCGATGACGGTGTATCGCGTGGGCGCCCAGACGCCCATCGGCGTGGCGGACGCGGTTTGGGAGTCCATGCCCCGCATCCTGGCGTCGCTTCCGCCGGATGTGGACTTTGCAATTGTCGACGATGACTCCGAAATCTACCGGCAGCGCCTGGAGCTTCTCCTGAAGAATGGTTTATTCGGGCTGTGTCTCGTCATGGGCATTCTCTCGCTCATTCTGGAGTTCCGCCTGGCGTTCTGGGTGATGGTGGGCATTCCCACCGCCTTCCTGGGCACGTTGCTGTTCCTCCCCGGTCTTGGCATTTCGATCAACATGATTTCCATGTTTGCGTTCATCCTTGCGCTCGGTATCGTGGTCGACGATGCGATTGTCGCGGGCGAGAATATCTATGAATACCGCCAGCGCGGCATGAGCCACCTTGACGCCGCCATACTGGGCGCGCGCGACATGGCGGTCCCGATTTCGTTTTCCATTCTTACGAATATCGTCGCGTTTATGCCGCTGCTGTTCATTCCGGGGACCTTTGGAAAGATCTGGGGCGTGATTCCGCCCGTGGTGATCACCGCGTTCGCGCTCTCATGGATCGAGTCGCTCTTCATCCTCCCCGCGCACCTGGCCCACGTGAAGGAAGCCGGGAGCACCGGCATCGGCGGGCGACTCCATGCCTTTCAGCAGGCAATCGCGCGCGGGTTCACCGCCCTTGCGCGCCGCCTCTACGGGCCCTTCATCGATATCGCCGTCCGCTGGCGCTACGCCACCATCGCCGTGATGATGGCCATTCTCGCATTCGTGCTCTCCCTTCCAATGAGCGGGCGGATGGGCTTTATCCTGATGCCGCAAGTCGAAAGCGAGTACGCCCAGGCAACCGCGACCCTGCCCGTGGGCGCGCCGCGGCAGCGCGTGGATGAGGTTGCCGCGCGGCTTGTCGACAGCGCCCAGCGTGTCATGGACCGCCACGGGGGTGACAAGCTGGGCAAGGGGGTGTCCGCACTGGTCCGGGAGAACGCCATTGAGGTGCGCGCCTATCTGGTCGACGCCACCCAGCGCACACTGTCCACCGCGGAGGTCACCAACATGTGGCGCGAGGAGCTCGGCGGGGAAATGCCGGGGCTGGAGACGCTTCGCTTTGCGGCCGACGCCGGGGGGCCGGGCCGCGGGCCGAAGGTGTCGGTCGAGCTGTCCCACCGGAACGTCCGCACCCTGGAACAGGCCGCGGAAGCGCTCGCGGCGCGCCTCGAAGAGTTTGCGGTTGTCAAGGATATTGACGACGGCTACACGCCGGGCAAGGTCCAGTTCGATCTTCGCGCCACCGACGAGGCCCGCACGCTCGGGCTCGATGCCGAACAGATCGCGCGCGGGGTGCGTTCCAGCTTTTTTGGCGTCGAGGCGATCCGGCAGCAGCGGGGGCGCAACGAAGTCACGGTGCGCGTGCGCCTGCCCGAGTCCGAGCGCAGGAGCGAATCGGACCTGGAGCAGTTGTTGCTCGTGACGCCGGGCGGGGGAGAGGCCCCGCTGTACCAGGTGGCGGATGTGTCGCGGGGGCGCGCCTACACCGATATCAACCGGCGCAACGGGCGGCGTGTGGTCACGGTAACCACCAATGTCGAGCCCGTTGGCGAGACCAGCAAGGTGCTCGCGGCATTGCGCGTGGAGGTCATGCCGGAATTGATGGAGTATTTTCCGGGGCTTTCCTATTCCTTTGAGGGACGCCAGGCGGACATGCGCGATTCGCTCACGGCCCTCGGAAACTACTATATCATTGCGCTTCTGATTATTTACGTGCTCCTGGCGGTTCCCTTCCGCAGCTACATGCAGCCCCTCATCGTCATGAGCGCCATTCCCTTCGCGGGTGTGGGCGCGATTCTGGGCCACCTCATCATGGGCTTCAACCTCTCCGTGATCTCGATCATGGGGATGATCGCGCTCTCCGGCGTGGTCATCAATGACGCGCTTGTCATGGTGGACTACGCGAACCGGCGCCGGCGCGAGGGCGCGTCCGCCGAGGAGGCCATCGAGAGCGCGGGCATCCGGCGATTTCGCCCCATCTGGCTGACCACGCTTACCACGTTTTGCGGGCTTGCCCCGATGATTTTCGAAGCGTCGCGGCAGGCGCGCTTCCTCATTCCCATGGCGCTTTCGCTCGGTTATGGTATTCTGTTCGCCACAGCGATTACACTGGTGCTCGTCCCAGCTCTGTATATGGTGGTGGAGGACTTTACAAAAATATGGCAGCGTCTCTTTGGCGTCCTTCACCCCGATGCCACGCCGGCCGATCACGAAACGCCCGAGCACGGCGTAACGGATGCGAGCCTCTCTTGAACCGCGCAGGATCTCGACGTGTCTGACAGCAATCATTCCGCCGATGTATTCGTTTACGGCGCGACGCCCGCGGGCATCGCCGCCGCAGTGGCCGCCGCGCGCGTGGGACGCTCCGTCATCCTGGCGGAGTCGCGCGCCCACGCCGGCGGTATGGCCGCCAGCGGCCTCGGCAAGAGCGACGTGGAGAAGCCCGAATACATCGGCGGCCTGTTCCGCGAGTTCACGTCGCGCGTCCACCGCTACTACGGCGGGCGCTACGGGGCCTACGGCCCCCAGACCCAGCTCAGCAAGCGCGGGTACTACTACGAGCCCCACGTGGCGGAGCTCGTCTTCGACACGATGCTCGCGGAGTGCCGCAACCTCACCGTCCTCAAGCGCCACCGCCTCGAAAGCGCGCATCGGGACGGATCGGCCGTCGCCGCGGTGGCTTTGCGCGATACGGACTCCGGTTTCACGCGCCACATCCAGGCCCGCGTTTTCCTGGACGCCACCTACGAGGGCGATCTCTACGCCGCCGCCGGCGCGGCCTTTCGCCTGGGCCGCGAAAGCCGCGACGAATTCGGTGAATCGCTCGCGGGGCATATCTATTATGACTACGAGAACGGGATCATCCTGCCCGGAAGCACCGGCGCGGGGGATGGGCGGCTGCCCGCCTGGACCTACCGCCTCTACCTCTCCACGGACCCGCAGAATGCCGTTCCGCTTGAGTCGCCGCCCCCCGGCTACGATCGCGCGGTGTACACCCCGTATTTCGAGGATCTGGAAGCCGGGCGTCTCGGCGGCCCGAAAGTGTTCCACGAGGGGCGGGGCTACTTTCCCGAGCATTTCAACACCATGGTGCGCGCGCTCTCCGTCACGCGGATGCCCAACGGCACCGCCGACGTGAACATCAACCCGCGCCCGCTGGCCTTTCCCTTCCCCGGCGAAAATGAGGGCTATGTGGACGGGGATTGGGACGCCCGCGAACGCATCGAGCAGCGCCACCGCGACCTCTGTCTGGGCCTGCTCTGGTTCCTGCAGAACGACGAGGAAATCCCCGCCGATCACCGGCGCCTGGCTCGCGCCTACCAGCTTCCCCGGAGCGAGTTTGCCGACAACGGCCACTTCCCCTGGCAGCTGTACATCCGCGAGGCGCGGCGGCTGGACGGGTGCTACACCATCACCCAGCACGATGTCGCCTTGGGGGAGGGCGGCGCCCGCGAATTCCACCACGACGACGTCATCGCCATGGGCGAGTTTCCGATCGACAGCTTCCCCGCCCAGAGGCGCCAGCCCGGCGATTCCGTCGTGCTCGAAGGCTATCTCGGTATGCTGGGCCACCTCACGCGCCCCTACAAGATCCCCTACCGCGCGATGCTCCCCCGGGAAGTCGACGGCCTCATCGTGCCCGGCGCCCTCTCCGCCACCCACGTGGCCTACTCCTCCATCCGCATGGAGCCCACGTGGATGGCGCTCGGCCACGCCTCCGGCGCCGCCGCCCACCTCGCCATCCAGCACGCCTGTCCGGCCCGCGATGTGCCCATCGAGGAACTGCGCGGCCTCCTCCGCGCCCAGGGCCAGGTGGTCGACCCGCCGAAGTAACGCCGCTGTGGTATCCTTGAGGTAGGCCAACAGGAGGCAGATCGATGAAGACACAGTACACGTTGGAATTCTGGATGGACGGGGGCTGGTATGTCGGCCGCCTCAAGGAATTTCCCGGCGTTTTCAGCCAGGGCGAGACCCTGGCTGATTTGGAGTCGAATATTCAGGATGCCTATCGGATGATGATGGCGGACAGCGCGCCTTCTTTCACGTAGATTCCCCACCCGGAGGTTAGGCATCCCTGCCTGACACAACGCGCGCCCGAGGTTTAACACGGCCCACACCCCTCCCCAATCCACCTCATTCCACCAGCGAATGAGGGACTCAGGCATTCCTGCCTGAGAAACATACTCGCGCACGCCCCAATCCTCTCGCACGCGCCGCAGGCGGATTCGGCATCCCTGCCCGCCCCGCCGATTGATCTCGCCGCCGGTTCCCGGCTACAGTGGCTTCTCCACCGTGGCTTCATTCTCGAAAGGATTCCCGAAATGCTCCCCAGGCTGTCCGGCTGCCATATCTTCACCGCCCTTTTTTTCCTCGCCGCCTCTCCGGCCTTCGCCGCGGACGGTTACCCCCACCCGAAGGACAACCCCGAATCCCCGCTGATGCTCCAGGGCCCGTGGGTTCCCGAGAACACGCACGACATCAACTTCGACACGCTTCCGCGCATTCCCTCGCGGCAGGCCATCGTCAGCGACGCCCGCCCGCACGACGGCGTCAACCAGCACAACTACCTCACCTACTACGGCGGCAAATACTGGGCCATGTGGAGCGACGGGCCGGCGGTGGAGGACATGGCGGGCCAGCGCGTCAAATTCTCGACCAGCCCCGATGCGCTTGAATGGTCCGCGCCCGAATTCATGACGCCGATCCCGCCGAACTCCGCGCCCGATTCCCCCGTCTACAACACGCGATCGGAAGAGGGCTTCCGCTGGATCTCGCGAGGCTTCTGGCAGCGCGACGGCGAATTGCTCGCGCTCGCCTCGCTCGACGAATCCGCCGGCTTCTTCGGCCCGAGCCTCGAACTGCACGCGTTCCGCTACAACAAGGAAACCGGCGCCTGGGACGGCCTCGGCGTGGCCTACAAGAACGCCATCAACAACTTCGCGCCCAAGAAAATCCCCTCCGGCGAGTGGATGATGAGCCGCCGCACCTTCGACCGCCACGTCCACTTCCTCGTCGGCGGCGTCCAGGCCTTCGACCAGTGGGAGTCCTACCCCGTCGTGTTCTACGGCGACGAGCGCCTCAAGGCCGAAGAGCCCTACTGGTGGGTCCTCCCCGACGAGAACATCATGGCGCTCTTCCGCGACAACAACCGGAGCGGCTACCTCTTCCGCTCCTTCTCCACCGACAACGGCCGCACCTGGAGCCCCCCCGCGAAGACCAATTTCCCCGACGCCACCTCCAAATTCAACGGTCTCCAGATGAGCGACGGCCGCTACGTCCTCGTCTCCAACGCCAACCACCAGAAGCGCGACCCCCTCGTCCTCTCCCTCAGCGACGACGGCATGGTCTTCAACAAGATGGGCTACCTCACCGGCGGCCGCCACGTCGACTACCCCCACGTCATCGAACACGACGGCCACCTCCTCGTCGCCTTCGCTGGCTCCAGAAAACAGACCTGTGAAGTCCTCAAGATACGGATCGCCGACCTCAGCGTGCTCGATACGCAGGAATAGGCGGGCGGGGAACGCGGCTGGATTGCAGGCGAGAATTTTGGCACGATAGAGCAGGAATCGCATAGAGCGAATCGTAATCCCATTCAGGAGGGCAATACGATGGGCAATCGCGGCAGTGGTTTCGGGCCTTGGGGCCAATGGGTGGTGTGCTCGATGTCCGCCGGCGTCGTGCTGGTATCCGCCCTCGCGCCGGCGGATGGTGCGACGCCGATCATCCTCGTCGGCGAGCGGGCCGGGGATCAGGTCACGTTCTCGTGGTACGACGTGAACGACCCGTTGGCGGCGGCGCCGAATTTCCTCCTGCAACTGGAGCACGAGGAGGGCCGACGTATACTTGGCCTGCACAATGGCATGTTCTATTTTGTGTCATCCGATCGCGTACTCCAAGGCATCGATCTCGCGACGGGGTCGCGATACAAGCGTGCCGATCCCCTGCCCGAGAGGTACCAGATCCGTGGAGCCGCACTATATCTGTTCTCGGCGCGGGACGTGACTGGGCTTGTGTCGAGTATCGTGGACCTGAACGCCCGAGCGGCCATGGACGTGCCGATCCCCGAGCCGGAAGGAGGTTGGCGCGTACTTGCGCCCGCTGGCGGCGACCTGTACAGATTGCTGCACGGCGAGCTTGCCCAAGCCGGTGACAGGATTACGATACCGCTGCGGATTGAGAGTTTTCGCAGTCCTGGCGCCCTGCCCTTCGACTTTGAACTCGTGCTGCCGGCGCCCGGCTGGCGACTGGGCGGTGGACGCCCGGATGCGCTGGCGGACGATTCACCCATCGCGTTGCACCCCAATAGCCCGCTTCATTCCCTTTCTTTTCAGTGGCTGGGCGGCGGGCGATTTGCGCTTGTCGGTTTGGAGGTGGTGCTCCAGGACTTTCGCGTTCCCGATCCCGCCGGGGAGAGCGTCTGGAACGTCTTTGTCGGCGACGCGGACAAGCGATCCATTCGAAGTTTTCCACTTGCCGGCAACCTGAATGTCTCGCCCGACGGCGGAACAAAGGGAGGAGGCAGTGGCCTGCTTCTGGATACCCGGCGAATGGCGCTGGTTTCGGACAACGCCGATGAGCGATCAGTGTCTGGCGTACACTTCACCGTACCGCGCCGGGGAACGTCCGGCACTATCCTCCACGGATTCGAGTCGCTCCAGCTTGGCCGTCTGGACCCGGTCATATTCTGGAAGCTCGATCCCGGAGAGGAGCGCATTCTGCTCCGAACCCGGCGGGAGGCCGCCTGCTACGACATCTATTTCGGCCGTCACGCCACAGTCCGCGAGCCGGTATACTACGACTTCGCGGACATCGTGGATCTCCAGCATGCGCCTGCTGCTCAGAACTCACCCGGCGCAATACCGCTGTGGGATGAACCGGGCCCGGATCGCGCGGTTGTGGCGGGCGCGCATGCAACTGGCGTGACGGCGGAGATTCATGGTTGGCGTTCGGAGGCCTTCCAGTTCACAGCCATTACCGACCAGAACGCCTATCCAGAAGGGGCTACCGTCACCGTGCGCCTCGAACTGGGCTACACCGGGGAGCTTCCTGTCTGGACGGATCCGCCCGTTCCCGCATTTCCGTTCGTGACCGGTACGTTGCGCGGCCCCCGGGGGTCGGTGCAAATCGCGGCGATTCCAGGATCCACACCCCGTACGATGCCGGAGCCGGTGCTTCTCCGCGGCGGGGGTCGCCTTTCGCATACCCTGGAGTGGGCCGATCTCGGGGTAGGCGAATATGTACTTGCGGCGGCGTATGGCGGGGGCGATGGTTCGGACTGGCGAGGGCTCGCGCGCGCGCCGCTGGTAACGTTTCGGGTGGGCGACGCCGGCGAAGGGGAGACACGCTTGCACGTTGTACTCCGGAAACTAATGGATTCCAGGTCGCCGCATACCGTGATGCCGGAATACCAAGAGTTTCAGGAATCGCGGGATGAGGCGCTCCCGATCTTAATGGAGATGCTGCGAAACGCCAGGGCTTCGGAGTTTGGGTCGGAAGACTATCCCTGGGGAATGCGGTCGATCCTTCAGGAGATCCAGCGAATGAACAATCCGGAAGTGAAACCATTTTTTGAAGAAATGCTCCGATCCGATGAGGAGCCGAAGCGGGATGCCGGCTATGCCGCGTACAAGCATTTCTACCAAAAGGCCCAGAATGACGAGGAGCGCGCGGAACTGCGCGCCGTGGTGCGGGACGCCTTTGAATCGCAGCCGCCCCGCGAGCGCGCGCGTGCGATGGACGACTTCGAAGAGACTTTTTGGCCCGAGATTTATGAAGACGCGAAAGTCGCCGCGGTTGGTCCGCCAACCCTCGCTCAATCGGTGGCGGTAGACGTGCTAACGGCTTACTACGCCAAAACCTTTGATCGCTTCGAGGGAGAAATAGTAGCGATGGTTGAATTGCTGGCGGAGGAAGCCCCGGCGCGTAGCCGGTTGCGGGCGGGGCTGGTGGTTGAGGGTTTTTACCGGCGCAATCTTGATCGCCCCAGGGTGACGCGCGCGATCGACGACTACCGCGTCCGCTACCCCGACCTATTCGGCGAAGACCGGTTCTCCGACCACAACGAACTCTGGGATGTGGAATGGCTCGGTCGCGCCGCCGGGGAGCCCACGGAATCGCGCCTCGACCTGTTGCAGCGATCGCGCGCGGCGCTCGAAGCGCACTGCGGTCCGGCAAAGGAGGGATTTCCCGCGACCTGGGAAGAATTCAACGAACGCGAAGCCGCGCGGGAGGCCTACCGGGAGTCGGTGCGGGCGTGGGAAGAATGCATGAGGGCGCGACCGGCGCCATTCCGCGTCCCGGTGATTTCGCCTTAGCGGGCCGCCGGGCTTAATTGGCCGGCTGCGACAGCACGAGATCCGCGTAGGCATCGAGCACGACGCGATCGACTTCGCGCCCCGCGGTCACCTGGGCCCACAGCGTGTTGTTGCGTTTTGCGCGCATGTGGATACTTTCCGTCGGGCGGAGGTAAAACCCGAGCCCGTCGTGGAACAGGTTCCGCTCAATCGTGATTCCCCGCAGTTCCTGAAGCATTATAAGGAATGCGGAGCGCTCCTTGCTGCCGCCCGCGGTTGCATAGGCGCACATCACGTGCGCCAGAAAAGGTTCCTCGTCCGCCAGATCGCCCAGCGCGCGGCGGGAGACCTCGAGGTTCGCGTTCCAGATCGTCATGGCCTCGTCGAACGACGTTCCGCGCCGCCCGCCGCGGCCGTAGTCGGGCCGCTCCAGGATGCCCTGCAAGAGGCGAAACTCGGCCGCGTCGGGCATACCATTGGGCTTCGGGCTGTCGCCGTTTTTCGTGCTGTAGGCGATACTGTTGCGATCAAACTGGAGCGGGTTTTCCTCGGGGTAGTAGGTCTCCACGAACTTCGTTAGCGCATCCACCAAATCGATTGAGAGCGGCGAGCGAAGCGGTCGAAATTCAAAGTGCAGATTGCAGGATGACTGGAGTTTGAGCGTGAGTCCGTTTCCGGCTTCCGAACGCGCAACCAGGTCCGCGTCGAAATAGGAATCGTTCAACGGAATCAGTTCCCAGCCGGGCTCCGGTTCCGGTGTCAGCGTCACGGTGTGATAGTTCCAGGTCCGGTCCTCATTGAATACCAACCGCGCGAACGTTTGCTTGCCGGGGCCCGGATAGACGTTGCCCTGCCCCTTCACATTCAGGAAGATGTCCGTGGTCGGAATAACGGAAAGGGGAACTTTCCCGGAGGCGTCCGGACCCGCGTTGGGCGCCAGGGCGAGATACGAGGCCGGTGTTTCGGCGTCGGCGATGGCGTCGGCGTACCCTTCGCGCCGTTCGGCCTCGTTTGCGGTGAATAACGACACGAAGGTCCACTCTTCCAGATCGGAATACCCGTCGCCATCGGCGTCCTGGTCGTCGCGCGGCAGAATGGGATCTTCGGGAGGAAGATCACGGGTAACCGCTACGCCGCGGGCTGTAAGCGCCGGAATGTCCTCCCGCAGGGCCCGCGCGGATAGCGGGTTGCCCTCCAGCGCTATGGTGGCGCCGTCGGGCCAGTTCGGGTGCGCAAGCGCCTCCGAGACGTCCTGGATTTTATTTTTCTCCGCCCGCACCCGCTTCAGGTACGGAGAGGCCCCGGCCAGAGACGCGATACTGGTCACTTCGTTTTCTCGGATATCGAGCGACTCGAGCAAGGGAAGCGCCTCTACAAAGCGGATCGACGTAATGCCCGTATCGCGCATTTCCAGGTGAACGATCCCGGCGAGAAAGGCGAGCGAGTTCGCATTGTAGACTTTGGAGCCGTTCAACACCAGGCTGTTCAGCGGGGGCGCGAAGCCGGTATGGAGGGCGAGCAGGACTTTGTTCAACAGGACTGGATTTCCTGGCCAGGTGCTCACTTTGAGCGCGCTCTCAAACGCGGCGTGGGGGGAGAGGGAGTATAGCGTCCCGATCGGGCGCCAGCCGAGGTTCGCGTGCTCCAGGTAGCGCAAAGCTCGGAGATCTTCCAGGCGGTCGAATCGGCTCGCGGAAAGATCGATGCTTGTGATGGCGTCGAGATCGCTTGCGGTGATGGCTGTGTCCGGAATACCGGTCGCGTCGTGCAGCGCCACGCGAAGCAACGGGTCAATCCACAACTTGCCGTCGCCGAGCCGGCTCAAGCGGTAGTGCGCCGTCAGGCGAAGGTCGCGGTCCGGCTGAATTGTCAGCTGATCGTGCGCGCCGGACACATCGCCGGACCACCCCGCGAAATCATGGCGGGCCAGTGGCGGCGCGGTGATAGTGGCCGCAACCCCCGCAGGCAGGACGTACACACCCGCAAGAGGGGCCGCCAGGAGCCTGTGCGGCGTTGGGCGATCAGCCTGGGCTTCGCCCGGGGGAAGAAACGAGACTTCGACCGTGCAGGTGACCGTTCGCGGTGGCGTCTCCACCCCGCCGGCATGGTACTCGTCCCGCGGGGCGCCTTCGGGATCCCAGGTAAGCCGGCGGGCCAGGCGTCCGCCACCGTCCCACAGCGCGATCCGCTCCAGCACGCCATCGGGATACCAGGCGCAAGCCAGCGCGCGCCACTCGAGATCCGACCAGATCATCAAGACAAATTCGCGGAGCTCGTTTCGCTCGTCATACCGCGCGGCGTGAAGCCGCGGGGCGAAGCGGCGAACGACAATGAAATCGCTCCACGTTGCGGGGCGCCCCGGAATGGGCGTGAGGCATTGCACGCCGAAGTAGTTCGGCAGGCGCGGCATCCAGACCCGCGAATTCGGATATTGGATCGCGGCGCGATCCTGTAATGCCAAATGGGGGTCCTTTGGGGCCACGATGCTGGCGCCCCGCCGCGCGAGTTGCTGCGGCGTCCGCTCCCTGCTCCAGTGTTCCGGGTTGTACGCGTGGTGTGTACGCAGCGCGTCGCCGTACGTGTTGCCGAGCTGATCGGGTAATTCCGCCAGGGCTTCCAGCAGCGGGTCGAGCGCACCTTTGGGGGCGGGCCACAGCGTTTCGAGGCGATCCATCGCGGATTCGAGCGGGTACGGCAGCGCGCGCCTGATGTCCTCGTCCAGAACGTCCGCACGCGCGCCGGGCAGTACGAGGGCCGGCCCCAGCACTACAAGCGAACCCAGCGTCCAAAGCGCGCGCGCCAATGGCGGTACTTTCCGGGTCACTGTCATTCTTCTTGTTCCTCCAGAGGGGGCGTGATGTCAATTTTGGGTTGTGGAAGAAAGGGCCGGGCGTCGGCGTGGGCCATGATCTCGCCCATGTCCCGGGTTTCGCCGGGTTCGATCGGGGGGACGAGGCAGGACTCACCCCCCTGGATGAGCAGGCTCAACTCCAACCCCGGAGGCGCCACGTCAAAACGAAAACGGCCGCCCTCGCCGGTCCACGTCACGGCGCGTAACTCGTTTCCCTCGAGGAGGGCAACCTGGCGCGGCACGTTCGGCGTCTGGGAGAGATCCTCGATTCTTCCCACAATGGAACCCGCCTCGGCCAGTTGAATTGTCAACCCGCTGGCGGGGGACTCCGCCGATACATCCAGATGTCCGAACTCCGTCTCCGTCCAGGCGTGGGTTGCGTGGAACCGCTGTGACTGGTTCGGTGGGAGGGCGGGAATGCTCATTGTGAAATCGCCGCTCGCATCGGTCCTGACGTGGAATCCCATCGAGCGAACAGCGGCGCCGGTGGCCGGAGCGCCACCGGCCCGAATGACGCGGCCTGAAAACCGTGTGTGGGGAAGCACGGATATCGTAAAGTCTGGATAGTGCGCGCCGTGCGCCAGCAGCCATTGGGCTTTCGGCGCGTCGATTACGGTGCAGTTCAAGCCGCGGACGTGCACCGATACCACACCGGGTCTGGCCCGGAGATTGATATCACCCGCCTCGAACCGAACGGCAAGGGGCACGATTTCCTCTTGTTCATAGACGAGTTCGATCGCGAGCTCCGTTCCCTTCACCAAATCGCCCATTTCCGAGTGTACAGTACTGCCGGCTATCGTGGCGCCCGGCCCGACAACGATAACCTGGGCCTTCGTGTGTTCGCCCGGAGTTACTTCAACGTTCACCGGCGCCGAATTGTAGGGGCTGGAGTCGACGAAAATGCCCCAGGGGCCGGCGGCGAGGGGCTCGAGGCGAAACTCGCCCGTGGCGTCCGGTGTGGCGTGCACCGATTCGCCCCAGGGAAATCCCATCCGCATGGCTTTGATCCGGACGTCTTCCGGAAGTTCTGTTCCGTCGTAGTAGACGGCGCGCCCGACCACAGCGCCTGGCGCTGGCAGCTGGAGGTTGGGCGCCGCCTCTCCCCTTCGGTGGAGTAGCGGGGGGAATGCCTGCCCACCGGTGTCCAGCCCGCTTTCCACCGCGCCCGCATCCGGGCTCCAGGCGCGCAGCGCAAACGGCGCCCCGGCGGGCATACCTTGAATGGTGAAGCGACCGTCCTGGCCGGTCTGTGCCGATAGTATGGCGGCCAGATCGTATGGCAACGCGACCGGCTTGTCTATCGCGCTTTTCCCTCCGGGCGCAACGATGGCGAGTATAGGCATAACCCTGGCGCCTGCCGCCGGGGCGCCTTCGTGCGTGGTGACGGTTCCGAGAATTTCGGTGCGTTCAGGAAGCTTGTGAATGCTGAAGTGAACAGGCTCGGGATTCGGAATCGCAGCCAAGTCCGACTCTCGGCGCGCCCCCACGTACGGCCGCGCCGCGTAAGGCTCCCAATTGGTCAAGAGTAGCCCGGCGTCCGGATGCTGAATGGACAAAAATCCCGGGCCGTGGATGGGCGGTTGGCGGACGAAGTATCGGTAGCGACCTTCTTCGTCCGTGATTGCGGGCGGCCCTTCCGTTGGGATCAGCGCCCCGGCCCAGTTAGTCACTGGCATCCACCAGCACCGGACTTCCGCGCCGGCGGCCGGAGCGCCGTCCCGATCCCGCACCACGCCATGCAGCAGCAGCGACCGGTGCTCGTTCTGGGATTGCCCCGGGGCCGGCAGACAGGAGAGCGCCGCTGCAAGCAAAAGACCGGTCCACCTCGCCATTGTTGCCTCCCTGGTCAGGATAGTGCCGCATTATTCTTAATCAGCCTAGCCGAATACGGGAAAAACGTCAAGCCCCGATTTGGTTGGTTGCGGAGGCCTTGAATTCTCGTGGGCATGCCCGTAGTATGCAATATGTATCTGTGATTTCTTGTTAATCCAGGGAGTTTGGTCTGATGTTGGTTCTGTTTCGCCGGGTTTTGCTGGCGCTTGTTGTGGGTTTTTCCGGGGTGGCGGGGGCGGAGGATGCGTCGCGGTGGCGGGCGTATCCGGAGGGTTTGCCGGACGGGGCGAACCCGCTTGTGTTCAATATCGCGGCGGCGCGGGCGCCGCTGGCGGCGCATGGGGATCCGGCGGACGCGGCGGCGTGGGCGGCGCGGGCGCCGGGGGTGCGGTCGGCGTTGCGGCGGGGCCTGGGGCTGGCGCCATGGCCGGAGAAGACGCCGCTGAACGCGCGGATCACGGGGCGCGCGGAGCGGGATTTCTACACGGTGGAAAACCTGGTGTTTGAGAGCCGCCCGAACTTCTTTGTCACGGCGAATGTCTACCTGCCGAAAAACGCGGCCCGCCCGGCGCCGGCGGTGGTGGTGGTTCCGGGGCACGCGATGGAGGACGGGAAGAATTACGGGCTCTACCAGCTGGGCCAGCTGGGCCTGGTGAAGCAGGGGATTATCGTTCTGGCGTATGACCCGATCGGGCAGGGGGAGCGCCGGCTTCCGGGCTTCAAGCACGAGCTGGGCTACGGATCGCTGCTTTTGGGGCAGACGAACGAGGGGATGATCGTGTGGGACACCATCCGCGCGATCGACTACCTGACATCGCGGGAGGACGTGGACGCGGGCCGCATCGGGCTGGCGGGGAACTCCGGCGGCGGCGAGAATGTGTTTTACACGATGCCGCTGGACGAGCGCATCCAGGCGGGGGCGTCGTTTTCGTTTGTGTGCTCCTATGATCTCTGGATTGCGGAGGGCGGGAACCACTGCATCTGCAACCACCTCCCGGGCATAGTCCACGAGATGGAGGAATTCGAGATCATCGGGCTGAACGCGCCGCGCGCCTTCCTGGCGGGGAACGGGGAGGAGGACAAGATCTTCCCGGTGGCGGGCTTCCGCGACACGATGGCGCGCGCCGGGCGGATCTACGCGATGCAGGGCGCGGCGGACCGCATCGCCGGGGTGCTGGCGCCCGCGCCGCACGGCTGGAGCCCGCGCCTGCGCGAGGCGGGGGCCGGGTGGGTGGCGAAGTGGCTGCTGGGCGAGGGCGATGGCGGCCTGATCCCGGAGGAGGGGATCGAGGCGGAGGATCCGAAGTCCCCCGATTTCCAGGCGCTGAAGGAGGGCATGCCCGAAGGGGCGGAAACCGTGGTCACGCTGAACCGCCGGCGCGCGGAGGAACTCATCGCGGCCTACGACGCCCCGCCGGCGACCCCGGCGGAATGGGAATCGCGCGCGCCGGAATGGCGCGAGGAACTCTGGGCCGTGCTCGGAGGGCGCCCGGCGGCATTCACCCCAACCGCGCGGGTTGTGTCCCAGTTCGAGTGGGCGGGGATCCACGTCGAAGTGCTCTCCATCACCACGGAGCCCGGCATGGAAGTCGCCGCCGTTTTCGCGCGCTCCGGGAGTGAGGACGCCGCGAAACCGGCCACGATCTTCCTGGGCGGACACGAGGACAAGGGCGCGGCCCTGGAATCGGGCTACGCCCGCGACGCGATCGCGCGCGGCCCCGTGCTGATCCTGGATCCGCGCGGAACGGGCGAGTCCGCGCAGCATGAGAACCATTTGACGAGCGACAGCATCCTCCTCGGGCGCCCGCTCTTCGCGCAGCAGCTGTGGGATCTCGTGCAGGCCGCCCGCTACCTGGAGGGCCGTTCGGAGGTCGAGGGCGTCTCGGCGCACGGCGTGCGCGCGGGCGCGCTTCTCGCGGTCTACGCCGCCGCGCTGGAGGATGTCTTCGTTCGCGTCGAAGCGCGCGATATCCTTGCGAGTTACCGCTACTTCCTCGAAGACGAGCAGCCCCAGCCGATTTCGCTGTGCGTGCCGGACATTCTGAAGGTCGCCGATGTGCCGCAGATCGCGGCGCTCGCCGCCCCGACGCCGCTGGCGGTCGGTGGCCTGGTGGGCTATGGCAAAGCCGCGCTCGGCGATGCGGAGGCGGCTGACTCGTGGGCCTATGCCCGGGCTATCTACGCCGCCACCGGCGCCGCGGATGCGCTTCGGGTGGAGTGAGCCGGGCCGGACGCGGAAACAAAACAAAGTCTGCGGATTGGCGTCTGGGTTCGAGCGCTGTCCTGCGACGCGATTGTGATCCTGCAAGGAAATCTTGCAAGGCTGGGAGCGCAGGCGTCCCCGCCTGCAGTGCACCGAAGGTGCACTCAAGGAGCATCGCAATTGTTCCCGTACGGCCAGAAAACTAACTCGCGTGAAACCTATCCATGCGCCGGTGGCGCATGGAGCAGGCGGGGACGCCTGCGCTCCCAGCCTTGCGCGCTCTCGTTGTAGTATCGGGGCTTGCGGGTACGGGGCTGGACACGTTGTATGGCCAGCGAAAAAAGACGGGCTCCCGCTTGGTATTGCGGGAGCCCGTTTTGTGTCGTGTTGATGGGGCGGGGCTACGCCACCTGCGCGCCGCGACGTCCGCGGCGCGAGCGCCGGCGACCGCCGCTCGGGGCCGCGTGACCGTTGCCGCCGCCGTTTCCGTTGCTGGAGGCCTGCGCCGGGGCGTTGCCGCGTCCGCGGTTGCGCCCGTTGCCGCCGCCGCGGGGTTTGCGGGTGCTTTCGCCCTGCTCGCGCACGCGGAAGGTCCGCTCCACGTCCACCGCGCCGGACCAGTCGACTTCGTCGAAGCGCTTGCCCATGCCGCGCTCGAGGTTCGCCAGTTCCTTCGTGTCTTCCGGCGTCACAAAGGTGATCGCGTCGCCCGTGGCCTGGTTGCGCGCCGTGCGGCCGATGCGGTGGACATAATCGTCGTACTGGCCTGGAACATCGAAATTAAAGACGTGCGTGACGCCCTGGATGTCGATGCCGCGCGCCGCCACGTCCGTGGCCACGAGGATATTGCACTTGCCGGACTTGAATTCGTCCAGCGCGCGCTGGCGCTGGCCCTGGGTGCGGCCTCCGTGAATCGGCTGGGACTTGAAGCCGTGTTTTCGCAGCATCTTCGCAATGCGGTCCGCGCGGTACTTCGCGCGGATGAACACGATTGCGGAGTCCACGTTGGATTCGCCAAGCAGGTCGATGAGCAGCTGCGTCTTGTCGTCATTGCGCACGGTGTAGAGGTGCTGGGTCACGGCGTCCACCGGGCGGAACACGGCGCCGACCTCGATCCGCTTCGGCTCGCGCTGAAACTCGCGCGAAACCCGCGCCATTTCGTCGGCGAAGGTGGCGGAGAAAAGCAGCGTCTGCCGGTCGCGCGGGAGCACCGAAACAATGCGCCGGATATCGGGCAGGAAGCCCATGTCCAGCATGCGGTCGGCCTCGTCAAATACGAGGATGGAGAGCTTGTCAAAGCGGACCGTCCGCTGCTGGATATGGTCCAGCAGGCGCCCGGGCGTCGCGATGATGATGTCCGCGCCGCGGCGCAGGGCGTTGATCTGGGGCTGCATGCCCACGCCGCCGTAGACGCAGGTGCTGCGCAGCTTCATCGCCTTCGCCAGGGGCTCGATCACCTCGTGCACCTGGATGGCCAATTCGCGGGTCGGCGTCAGCACCAGCATGCGGCCGGGGCCGGGCTTGTAGCGCGAAAGCTCGCACACGGCGGGCAGGCCGAAGGCCAGCGTCTTGCCGGTGCCGGTCTGGGCGATGCCCAGGATGTCGTCGCCGCGGCTCGCGGCTTCGAAGGTTTTCGCCTGGATAGGCGTCGGATCCGTGATGCCCTTCTCGTTCAAAACGCGAAGGCACGGCTCGGGAATGTCAAAATCGTGGAAGGACACTGAGGCCCCTTTCATAGTCTGCCGGGATACGATCATTGCGTGTAGCGCGGCGGTTGCGGGTTTTTGCCCAGCTAAACACGCGGCGAGCAACTCGGAGGGGAGGGGCGTCCGGGGGAGAAGTGAGCAACTGCGGGAAATGGTCCCGCGGGCGGGCGTCGAGATACGTCTCAAATGGCCCGACTGCAAACGCAGTATACACGGGCGGCGGTGGGAAAGCAAATACAATCATTCAGCCGGCGCGTGCGTATTCGCGCGGCGTATCCACCCAGTCGCGATCGGACACATCCCAGGTGCGCGCCCAGTAAATGAACGGCGTGTCGATGGCGGCGATGATCACCTTGAAGAAATACTTGGCGAAGGCCAGCTCCAGCGCGGTCTGGAAGTCGAACAGTCCCCACCAGACCACGGTGGAGTAGAGCGCGGTGTCCACGAGCTGCGAGCTCATGGTGGAAGCGTTGTTGCGCAGCCATAGCATGCGCCCCTGCGTCTTCTCGCGCAGGTAGTGGTAGGTCCACACGTCGAGATGCTGGCTGATGAAATAGGCGAACAGCGACCCCAGCACGAAGCGTGGGGAGAAGCCGAAGAGCAGCGCGATCGCCTCGTGGACCGACGCGGCGAAGGCCGCCTTGTCGGGATCCCGCGTGGGGAGGAAGAGCAGGCTGATCGACATGATGGCGAACACGATAATGCTCGTCGCGAAGCCCATCATGACCGCGCGGTGCGCCTCGCGCTTGCCGTATTTCTCGCTCAGGAGGTCCGTGGCGAAGTAGATGCCCGAATAGATGATCATGCCCAGGCTCGTCTCCATCCCGAAGACGGTGGTGAGCTTCGGCCCCTGGAGGTTCATCAGGATGATATTCAGCACGATCACCGCGTAGAGCCCCTGGCGCCCGAAGAAGCGAAACAGCAGCAGGGTCATGCCGAGGTCCGCGCAGACCGTGAAGATCCAGAGCAGATTCTGCTGCTGGGCGAAAAAGTTGGCGATGGCTTCGGGTATCATGGTTTCTCCAGGGGCGGCGCCGGCGGGCCCGCGGCGCGCCCCCATTCTCTACCATATTCGCGGCGCGGATGTCGCCCCCGCGCCATCGGTTGCGGGTCCCTGCCCCGCTCTGTTATAAGTCGGGAGGCCTTGCCGCCGAAACGAACAGCAGTCAAAAGGAGCATACGCCCATGAAGTCGATTTTCGCCGCGATCGCCCTGCTCATTGCCGCGCTGCCCGCCGCCGCGCAGGATCCCGGACCGTTTCTGGGCCGCTGGGCCCTCACCATTCCCTCCGGCCACGCGGGCTGGCTCGAAATCACCCGGGAAGCGGGCTACCTCGACGGGCGCATCCTCTGGGGCGGCGGCAGCGTGCTCCCCGTGGACAGCGTCTACCTCGATGGCGACACGCTCTACGTCACGCGGCTGAACGAGGTTGAGCGAAAGGATTCCGATGGCAGCCTCGTCCGGACGCAGCACTACACCGAATCCATCACGGCCCGCCTGAACGGCGCGGATGCGCTTGAACTCACGCACGAGAAGGTCAATACCGACGGCCTGGGCGTCGTCCGGAACGCCTTTACCGGCAAGCGGATCCCCGAGCTTCCGCCCGCGCCCGATTTGTCGCAGGCGACTTACGGCGCGCCCGTCGTGCTCTTCAACGGACTCAGCCTGGACGGGTGGTCCCTCACCGATCCGGATGCGCACAACGGCTGGCGCGCCGAAGACGGCGTCCTCATGAACGATCCCGTCCAGGAGGAGGGCCAGCCGAAGAAGCACTACGGCAATCTCCGGACCGATGCGGAATTCGAGGACTTCAACCTGACGCTCGAAGTGAACGTGCCCGAGCGGGGCAACAGCGGCGTCTATTTGCGCGGCGTATACGAGGTGCAAGTCGTTGACAGCCACGGGAAGGCGCCGCACGTGCAGCACATGGGCGCTGTCTACAGCCGCATCGCCCCGAGCGAGGCGGCCGAGAAGCCCGCGGGCGAATGGCAACATCTGGACATTACGCTCGTCGAGCGCCACATCACCGTGAAGCTGAACGGGACCACGATCATCGATAACCAGCCCCTGCTCGGCTGCACCGGCGGCGCCCTCTGGTCCGACGAGTTCCGCCCCGGACCGATCTACCTCCAGGGCGACCACACCGGCGTGAAGTACCGGGAGATCGTGCTGCGCCCCGTGGTGAAATAGTTCCGTTACGGACGAGACTTGAGGCGATTCGTCGGAGCGAATGGCGCGGTTTATGGCGGCCATACGCCCGTGGTTGAGGCTGAGCTCGGGAATGCGAACGAGGGAGAGAATCCCATGCGTGTGGCGCCCAATATTTCGTTGTACACCTGGAGGCTGGTCGCGCGGGAAGAGAACCTTCTGCGCTTCCGGCCCACCCTCCACACCGCACTGCGCCGTTCGGCCTTCACGCTACTCTGTTTTCTTATCGCCGGGTTCCTCGAATGGAACCACCTGCGGCGCGATCATCGCCTGTTCGAGCCGGTCGACTTCACCCGGAGCTCATTGAGCCCCGAGGAGCGCGAAGCGGCGCAACGGGATGCGGAGGCCGCGTTCGAGGGCATCCTGGATGAGGCCGCCATGGCGCGGGTCCGCGAGGAGGCCGCCGCCCGGCAGGCGGCTCACCAGCGAAACCTGGCCGAAGAAACCGAGCGCTACAACACGGTCCGTCGCGGGCTGTTTTACGCGCACTATGGCGCGGTGGGCTTTCTGGTCCTGGCCGGCGCTGTCGCGCCGCTGAGCTGTCTCTGGAACCGGGTGACCATTCGCCGCACGCGCGAGGATGAGCTCGAAATCCGGAGTTTCGTCTTCCGCCCGCGGACCGCGCGCTGGCCGTTACACGAATTCTACGGCATCCGCACCTTCGTCAAGGAGCGCTACAGCTTCTACCGAAACGGGCGAATTGCCTCGCACCACTGGGAATGGATCGTGCAGATTGCCCTGCGCGGACAGCCGCAGATGCCCCTGGGCAGCGGGCTCAGCCTGGGGTTCGGCGGCGCCGCGCCGCAGTTCATCGTCTTTCGCGAGAAGCATCAGCCCAGCCTGATCGGGAAAGCCCCCGGGCCCGTCCGCGATCTGGTGAAGGGCCTGCGCGAACTAACCGGCCTCATGGCCGAGCCGCCCCAGATCGTCGAGGGCCAGGTCGTGGGACGCAGAAAGGTGGCCTACCGCGCAAGCATCGCGGAGACGGAAGAGACGCCCGTCGCCACCCGGCGTCACACCTTCCGCCCCGGCGACCCCATACCCGAAGACCTCCGCGCGCGGATTGCCGCCATGACCGGCGACCGGACCGAGGAACTGCCGGACGGCGGCCAGCGCCATTTCACCCAGGACATCGTCGTGACCGACGAGCAGGGCCGCAGCGTCCGCTACGCGAGTATCGACGACCTGCCGGAAGAGGTCCGGCGGCGGCTGGGGCTATGAGGGGCGAGTAGCTCAGCAGCCGTGCCTGAATCGAATGGGATCGGGATATGCTCAAAGAAGCGCCTCCAGATAGGGCTCCATGACGCGTTCCACGCGACAGACCCGAGCGTACTTCGTGAGGCCGTCGATCGGCCCTTTGCGCTGGCGCAGATAATCCCGGAGCGCTTCCGCGGCGATGTCCACCCCGATTTTGTTGCGGTACTTGAAACAATCCGCGACGGTCTTGGCGGCAGTGAACACACGGAGTTCCGTACCATCGACATCATGTGACTCGACGCCGGCCTTCAGCGACTCGCCGGAGAAACGGGCGATGCGAAGCGGCACGTGGCAGGTCCGGGGAATCCCCTTCGACTCGCCGATGGCCAGCCAGACTTCGAATGGATTCTGGGTGGTCATCCCGTGAAACTGGAGCGCGGAAAGCAGGCAGATAACACCATGGGGAATGAGCTTGCAGACTTCCACCAAGCTGCGATGCTCCGTCTGGAGCGCGCCGGGAACAGCGTAAAGACCACGGTCCAGACGTTCGAGCAGCCCCCGATCGCACGCGATAGACAGATACTGCCTCGGGATGCCATGGGCGGCCAGGTCGCGAGCACGGATTAACCCTTTGCTTTCCGCCACGCGCAGAAGGATTTCAAGATGTGTCGTCATCGTGTGTTGATTTTACAAAATCACTGGACTTATTGTCGATTGCATTGATTATGTCAAGCGAGGACGCGCCTTGAACCACCATACAATTCGCGTTTATTCGTGTTCATTCGCGGTTCAAGTCTATTAGGTCGCGGCCAAGGGCTGCCCTGTGTACATCGTGAACGTGTAGTCAGGATCGTTGTGTTGCGCCAGACGTTTTTCCAGGTGGGAGGTCTGCCCGATGTATATCTTGCCCGTTGATTCTGAGCGAAGTACGTACACGTAGTACACGATGAGCGCCCCGTGATAAAAAAGGCCATGCAGGATTACTGCATGGCCTGGGATTGGATGGCACCTCGGACAGGACTCGAATCCGCCTACGGCGGACCTTCGGCCTGTGATTCGCCGCAGGCGAATTAACAGCCACCGTCCTCCTGGAGGAGGTGGGCGCGAATCCATTCGCGGCCCTGGCCCGACTTGAGTTGCTTCTCACGCAGCATAGCCTGGCGGCGGGTTGGGAACATTTCGGTGTGGATGACTACCCATGGTCCCTGATTTCGTTTGGTGTACATGGTGAACGTGCAATCCGGATCGTTGTGTTGCGCCAGACGATTTTCCAGGTGGGAGGTCTGCCCGATGTATATCTTACCCGTTGATGCTGAGCGAAGTACGTACACGTAGTACACGATGGAGCGCCCCGTACCAAAAAAGGCCATGCAGGATTACTGCATGGCCTGAAGATTGTGGCACCTCGGACAGGACTCGAACCTGTGACAGGGTGGTTAACAGCCACCTACTCTACCAACTGAGTTACCGAGGTCTATTTTGGGCAAAGCACCGGCGCAGCCGCGCTTTGATGTCATTATTATGCCAAATGTACGCCCGGGCTTTCAAGTTCATTTTCCCCGCCTACTTCACCGCCCCAACATAAGCCACCGCAGGCACTTCCAGCGCGTCCGCCGCCTGCGCCGGGAAGCGATCCACGAGCACGCGGTCCCCATCAATGCGGTCTATCGGAAAACCGGTCCAGTCTCCGTCGATGCGCACCCGGGCGTAGGCCCGCGCGGGACCGGGGGAGAAGCGCCAATCGGCGGGCGGGGCAGCCTCCGCCCGGTATGCGTCCGCCGATACGTTCGCCACGCCGGTGCGCCATACAGGCGTCCTGTCCGAGATCGCCACACCATCCACCTCCAGCAGCGCCGCTTCGACGGCAAGACACTGCGCCGCGCCTTTCGCGGGGCGGAAGACCAGCGCGAAGCGCCCCTGAAAGTGGATGCCGTCCACTTCGCCCGTTTCCGCGAAATCGTTGAGGGCATAATATGTACCGGCGTCCGTGTCGATCCGGAGCGCGGTCGCCTCGGGCCCCGCATTGGTTGCGATGCGCCGCACCGCCGTAACCGGGAACGGCTGGTCGCCTTTCCGGGAGGCATGCACCGCCAGAAACCGGCTCGCAAGCCCCGCGTCGCCCCGGCGCACGGCGTCCACATAACGCACCCGGCGCCCGGTTTCGTCGTGCGTGCGCTGGCCCGGGCCGTTCGCCGCTTCCACCGCGTCGCACGGCGCGGCCATCCACAGGCGGTAGGCGGCGTCCGCCTGCGACCAGGTGGCATCCCACGCATCGCCCTCGGGCGCGCCCGACCGCACATCGCGGAGCCCGTAGATGTCCGCCTCGGCCAGACTTGCGCCGACGTCGGGCAGCGGCGCCTCCGGGGGCAGGGAGACGCCCCGGAACTCGAGCCGCCCGTCCGCCCCATCGCTCGCGGCGACTTCACTGTAGGCGCGGAAGCGGTGCTCCGAGCCGCCCTGAACCGAAAACAGGTCGATTGCGAAGGTCGCGTGCGCGCCGTGTTTGACCAGCGCGACCCGCCGCCGGTACTCGCCGCATTGGGAGTAGGCCGTCGAGCTCGCCTCCACGACCGACGCCAGGGGAGAAGTAACCATAAACTCAAATGAGGTCGTGCGTGCGCCGAACTCCTGCTCCGCGCCGTCCACAATCACCAGGTTGTGACTGGACGTAGCCTTGATCCATCGATTGACCGGCATATCGCCGAGGTAGCCATGATCGCCTACGATGGTCTGGTCCCCATCGGCGTAAAAGAGCGCCAGGTTGTCATAGTGCCGGTGCCCGCCAGGTGGGTTGAAGGCCAGCGTGAGGGTGTCGGTATCCGCGCCCGCGCCATGGCGCAGGATCGCCGTCTTCCACGCGGGAAAGTAGATTTCATTCAAAGGCAGCGGCTTCTCCTCGTTCAATTCCCCGTCGGAGAGATTGAATACGGCGTATTCGTCGCCGGTGCGCCGGTGGATATTGGGGAGCACCCCGGCGTAAATTTCGGGATAGTGCCGGGCGCCCATTTGAAGGATGTGCGCCGAGGGCTTCGAGTTCAGGCGCGTATCGCTCAGGGGCAGGTAGGCGCCGTCCGGCAGTACGGTGTCCAGCACGGCGCGGTACATCATGCGGAGCTGGGAATCCTGCGCATAAAGGTCGACCGTGCCGCCGCGGCCCGGAAAGCCGTCGGGCCAGGTGTAGCCATGGAGCGACTCCGGCACGATGAGCAGTTGGGCCAGGTACATGTTGGTATACGAGGGGCTCTCGGTGCTGAGGCCGTCATAAAGGAAGGACGCGTCCCGCACCCGCTCATAGCCCCGCAGCGCCACGTCGGCGTATTCCGGGATGCCCAGGCACTTGCCCAGCGCCGCCATGGCGTTGTAGATGCGCGGGGCCTTGTTGTTCTTCTCGTCGGCTCTTCCCGGCCCGCCGATGTAGGGCTCCGCGCCCATGGTCCACTCCAGAAAGAGGTCCCGAACCACCCGATCCCGCGAGGCGTCGTCCCAGATCGGGTTTCCGTCGGCGTCGCGCGCATTGGCCGTGAAATCATAGGCCTGCACCACGCCCGTCAGCCCGCTCACCGAGTCCGTGCTCGGGTGGAAGCGCCCCGCGCCCCAATAATTCTGGAGCATGCGCGCCTTTTCCACCGTATCCTTCGCATAGGCCCCTTCGGAGAGGTGGCGCTTCCATTCGATGGGCAGTTCGCGGTCGTGCCACGCCGCGTAGAGCGGATCGCAGTCCGCGTAGGTGTCCCAATAGTCCCGGTAGGGCCATTGCCGGTAGCACACGGCCAGACGCACGAGGATATCCCGCGCCGCCACCGCGTAGCGCGGCTCCCCGGTGAACAGATACGCAATTCCCAGCGATTGCACCGCATCGCGCATGAACGACACCTTACGCTCGCGGATAATGCCCGTGAAGCTGTTGTGGATGGGATAACCCACCCAGTGCCACGCCAGCTTTCCGCTCCGGTCGTCCGGGTTCGCCTGCTCCGCGGGGTTCAGGTAGTAGCGCACCTCGTGGCCCGTCCGCGGCAGGCGCAACACCTCCGTCTCGGGGTACGCCTCGTTCGGGAAGACCGTCCCACAGGCGCGGCAGCTGAACTGCTCCGGGTTGCGGTAATTCCAGCCCACGAGGGGATCGCCAACGCCCTCCTGGCTCTTCTCGCCCACGCACGCCGGGCAGGTGAAGCCGTAGGCGTGGGAGGGGGCCTCCAGCGGGATCATCTGCTCGATCCAGCCCGCCGGCATGCCAGCCACTTCATCCGCCCGGGCCACCTGGCCGGCGAGCCAATTCCGCGCCCACTCGTGGTTCGCCACGTTCTCCTTCGCGCGCGCGATCGCGTCCGCGCTGTAGTAGGCGGGGTGCGCGGGCCGCGCCCGGGCGATCAGTTCGTCCTTGCGCGCCTCGATCATCGCGCGGAACTCACGCTCCGCCTCCGACACCCCGGCTTCCTGCCAGGGCATCAGCCCCGCGCCGCGCACCACCGCGCGGACGTATTCCGCCTTGCGGTCTTCCTGGGCGTGGACAACGAAGGGAGCGGCGGCGAGCGCCGCGAGTACACATGGGACAATCGGGCTACGAAACATGGCGCTATTCCATTGTGGGGTCACGGGAATGTAGACTAGCACACGTAAAACCCGATTGCGAATGGAGCCCAGAATGATCCGGGAAGATCCCGGCGCATCCGCGGGCCGCAACCGAATTGTTGAACCACGAATGCACACGAATTGACACGAATAAGAGAATTCCGTGTCAACGGCGTAATCCGTGGTCAAAGAAAACACTGCCCCCCGAACGCTTAGCGCAGCCGACGACCGCCAAGAAAATTGGCGCCGCGAAGGCCACAAAGAGCACGAAGGAAGAGATTTTCATCTCGTTCCCAAGCTCAGCTTGGGAATGCAGTCTTCCAAGCTCCGCTTGGCGGGATAGGGAGAGTAAATCGTAGTTGCCAAGACAACTCGGCCGAAACCAAGTGACGTTCGAAGCAGCGCTTGGGAACGAGGAAAAAGCACGAAGGAAGAGAATAGAAGATTACACCCTATTGTAGACGCCGTCTATTCTTCGCCTCCCCCTCTTCTTCGTGTACTTCGTGCCCTTCGTGGTGAAAATCTTGCTTTAGATCCAGAGGAGAATTGACCGTGATAGTGCCCAGAATTTTTCGCCCGCAGGCCATCATTCCCGCGTTGTTGCTGCTCGCGGCGCCCCTCGCCGTTCACGCGCAGGGCGATGCCGTGGGCACGCCGCAGCACACCAGGACCTTCGAGCGCCTCTTCGGCATTTCGCGCCACATCGACCCCGAGCGCGTCGCCGAGGTCAAGGCCCTGCCGCCGGGCGAGAAACTGGAGATCGACACGACTGGCGACGGCAAAATCAACGAGGTCTGGTACATCGACAACGGCTACCGCCACGACAAGGAAATCATCCTCGTGCGTGCAGTGGACGAGGACGGCGACTACGCCGAGACCGGGCGCATGGACCTGGACAGCGACCTGTATTTCTTCGACTGGGACGCGGATGGCTACATCGACGTCGTGATTGACTATGTGGACGACGACGGCGACAACGATCTCGATCAGATGGGCCTCTTCTACAACAAGAACTGGCGCGACGGCAAGGACGACATGACCGTCTGGTGGGCCATGGACATCGGCGACGACAACCTGCTCTGGTACGACGTGAACGGCACCTACTACCAGCCGCTCTGCCAGTGGCGCACGCATTTCAGCGGCGACGAACTCTTCTACCAGTTCCGCCTCACCGTGGACGACGAAAAATGGGTGAACGTGTGGGAGGACCCCTTCGCCTTCTACGATCCGGACGGGGACCTGGCGAGCGAGGTGGTGGTGCGCATCAGCGCCGTGGGCGACCAGGTGAAAAACCTGCGCTACAGCATCGACGCGGACGACGACGCCTACGGGCGCGACACGCACAACTACGATTTCTCGATCACCGCGCTTCCGCCGGAGGAGGGCCTTTCCACGGAAGGCTGGCATTCGGAGGTCCTGACCATCCGCGGCGTGGAGACACTGCCGGTGCTCTCCTGGGACAAGACGAAGGAGTTCGGCCAGCAGGCCAACTGGGGCAAGGCCATGCTCACCTGGGACGAAATCAACAGTAACACCGACGAAAACCCCGCCCAGGACCCCCATGAGCGCTGGGAGGGCATCCTCAACGCCAAATCCAAACACGGCGACTTCGAACAGGTCGGCGGGCCGCCCTCCTCACCCTTCAACAAGCGCGTGGAGGTATCGGCGAATCCTGCTTCGCCGCTGGCACTCTATTTCGACGAAGTCGACCAGCGTTTTCACCTGCTCGGCGCGGACTACGGCTACATGGATGTGGATTATAACCTCGACGGCGTTGTGGACGGCGCGCAGACCTGGAAGGACACCGACGGCGACGGCAAGCTGGATGTGCGCGAGATTGACGTAAACAACGATGGCGTTGTGGACATTGTGCAGGCCCTGAAGCCCGGCGATCGGGCCTTTGCGCTGGAATTCGAGGCGTTTCCCGACACCTACAAGCCCGCCATCGCCCGCGCGCTCGAAGAGGGCCAGGCCTTCATCGACACCGCCGTGGGCGTCCTCGGCGAAACCCCGGCGGACGTACAGGAAATTATCGATTTCTACAGCGGTCCCCTGGCGGCTCACCACCCCGAGACGGAGATCGGATTGCGCATCCGCAACACCCCGGCGGGCGCGCGCTTCTACGTGGAGCTGGTGCGTGATCGCCTTTTTGCGCGCATGAAACGCGATCATGCGGACAAGCCCTACATGGAGGAAGTCGTGCGGCGCTATGAGGCGGGCGACTACGCCGGCGCGACTACCCACCTGCAGAACCGCGCCGGCGTGATTCCGTATCCCGCCGGAACGGCCCCGCTCGCCCGCAACGGCCAAACCTACACCCGGCGAATTCCCGTAACGGTGTCCGCAAGCGTGACGGACGAGGCGCCCCAGTTCTACCAGGATTATCCGGTCAGCATTCCCGTCGCGGACCTCCGCGCGACGGCCCCGGATTTCAATCCCGCAAACTGCGTCGTCGTCGACGGTGAATTCTGGCTGGATTGGCGCGCGGTCCCGCACCAGGTTGATAGCTGGCGGCACGCTGGCCACATCAGCAATTCAGCGAAGAACGACACCGCTCGACGAGGGCGGTCCGAAATACAGCTCGGTAGTGAATGGCTGGTAGGGAATAATGATAGCGCCGCAGGGTTCACAGGTCTGTCCTTCAACGGAGTCAGAACTTCAGGTGGTGCAATGGAACTCTCCTTCGTTGCCGACATTGAGCCGGGTGAGTCCCGTTTGTTCTATGTCTATTACAATCCTGAAAGCGCGCAAGCGCTGGCATACACGAAACTCACCAACGCCGTGCCCGAAAACCCCGGCTACGTGGCCTGGGAGTCCGACGCGGGCGCCTTCCGCTTCTACACGGGCCAGTTCGATTTCTTCGGGAAGCAGGTCCAGCTGCTACCGCGCGACGAGCGGCTGATTTACCCGCTTATCGACGTGAATTACCACGCCCAGCAGGATTGGGGCATTGACGCCCTCCACGTCGGCAAGACCAGCGGGCTCGGCGGCGTCACCGTGTATCGGGGGGATACCGCGTATCCCGTGCAGAGCCCCGCCGGCGAAGGCGATGTGACCTTCGAGTACAAGGTGCTGGGCTCCGGGCCCGTCCGCGCCGCCGTGGAAATGATCGCCACCAACGTATTCCCCGATCAGCCCGAGGCGCCCGTCTCGATTCGCGCGTTCATCTACGCGGGCCGCGCCGAGAGCGAGATCAACGTGCTGCTGCCCGAGGGCCTGGACGGCGCAAGCATCGCGGCGGGCCTCATGCGGCTGGAGGGCGGCGATAGTTTCTCCCGCGCGGGCGCGATCGGCGAATGGGGCTACCACGGCGACGACATCGGAGAGATCGGGCTGGCGCTGGCCTGGAAGCCCGAGCCCTCGGCCGGCGCGGTGCTGAGTCGCGAGGCCGAGCGTCACGTGGTGACCGGCCAGGGCGATCGCGCCACCTACTGGATCCGCGGCGGCTGGCGCCGCGGCATGCAATACCCCGTCAGCTACGATCACCAGAACTGGGAGCGCGAAATCCGCGAATGGGCTGCCGCCCTCCACGCCGACCTGGCCGTGAGCGTGGGGGAGAAGCAGGACACGGACCGCCAATGACGGAACACGACCGGCGCGGCCGCGAGGGGACGGACACGCGCTGACCACACAAAATCCGCGCACGTATACTGGCGTCCCGCGCCTGAGACCGCCGCCGTTCCCGAACACCGCGGGTGCGCGTGCCTGTCCCCATCGGGGTAGCCAGCGGAGGCGTGGTCATAGCGCAACCCGAACCAGCCCCGGTCGGGACGTTGACCCCCATCGGCGCCTCCAGTGGTTCCGCGACCAGGTCGTCATCCGGCGCGGGGTGTTGGGGCAGCCGCTGGCGACGGTCCTGCGCGCGGACAATGCGCCCGTACAGGGCACGGACCGCTTCATCCTGGAGGCGTCGAACGCGTGCCTGGTGGACGACGTGAACATCGGCGACGGGGTGTCGCGTTCGATCGTGGTTATTCCTGGAACATCCGCGCGTTGCGCAGCAGCGTTTCCTCCGAGGCGCGGAAATTGGGCGAGATGGCCTGGAGTTCGGCCAGGTGTTCGCGGGCCTGCTCGCGCGATCCAAACCGCGCCTCAACGCGCGCCAGCTGGAGCGTCGACTGCGCGACGAGCGTGCGGAGGCCCGTGTCGTCGGGCGCCTGGGCGTGCATTTCGCGCGCGACGTCCTTGACGTGCCGCCAGGCTTCGAGCGCGGGTTCCAACACCTCGGGATCCCGGAAAAGCGTCTCGTCCATCAGAATGATCGCGTATTCCCGCGCGCGGTGCAGGTTTGCAGGCTGGAGCGTCCGGCTTGCGTAAAGTTCGGTGCGGACCGCCCGCGCGAGCTCGATGCGCGGTGTCCCCAGGTCATTCAACAAACGGTGGCTTTGCAGGTAGCAGAACATGCCGTATTCATACCGGATCTTGGGGTTTTCCGGATGTGTTTCCGCCAGCTTTTGGTACTCCGCCAGCGCCTCCGCCAGTTTGCCTGTGACAGCGTAGTGTTCCGCGCGCTCGAGGGTCGGCGCCTGGCCGAACAGCTGGAGGCTGCGCGTCATGAGATAGTCCGCGGGCCGCGTCCAGACCGCAAAATTAACCAGCACGAGACTGGCGATGGAGAGGGTGCGCAACATACTGCTACTCCTTTGGCCGGCGTTGCGTGCCGGCCCGTGCGAACGGGGGTACTGCGGGGCGCCCGGTGGATTGGGGGGCAAACGACCGGATGCGCGTGGCCAATTGCCGCACCCGGCGGGCGCCGGGTCATGCGCCGTACTATCTTTGCCGCGCGGCGCGCAATTGAACCTTTCAAAATATTAGCAACTTTGATGCCAATAGTTCAAATTTATCGAAATTGACTGCTTGGAGCCGAATATCCCGCAAAATCGGCCGGTAAACCAATGGCAATGCTGCGCCTCAATCCTCCTGGCCTCCATGCGCACGGCGTTCGTGTGCGCAATCATGGTCATGGATGCGCACACCTCGACCCGGGAAGGTGTGCGGAACGCTCGGCGGCATACCGTGGTGTACGCGACGCGGTCCCCGGGCTACCGACCGGTAGGAATAGGGCCGAATGCGCCGACCAACGTGCGGACGGCGCGCCGCTCTACAGCGTTACCTCGCGGCCCGTGCGGCTCGATTCGTAGGCCGCCTCGGCGATGGCGACCGCCTGTCGCCCGTCCCATCCCGTGCCGTTGCAGTCCTCCGATCGAACGCCGTCCACGAGTTTCTGGAGGGTGGCCGCATAGGTTTTCAGGCGCACGGGATCGAGGAAGCCCTTGCCCTGCCAATCGATCTTTTCCTGCACGGCGCGGACCTCCCAGGCGCCGCCGTGCTCGGCCACGCGGAGCTCGCCATACCAGTCGGCGTCGATCTGGCCCTTTTCCAGGATCACCTGCGTGGAACCGCCGGTGCGCGGGATGCCCGGCGCGGGCGCCTCAAAGGAGCAGAAGACGGTGCACACCGTGCCGTCGTCCAGCGTGAGCATGAGATCGGAGGTGGAATCCACGACGTACGCCGGATCGAAGGCGCGCACCTTGGCGAACACCTTAACAACCTCGCGCCCGGTCAGCCACCGGATCTGGTCGAGGTTGTGGATCCCGTGGCCCAGGAGGATGCCCACGTTTTCCTTTTGCAGCTGCCATGCGGGGGTGGTTTTCATGCCATCGGGGACCACCTGGGTGTTCTGAATGCGCAACACGCGGCCGAGGGCGCCGCTGTCGATGATCCGCTTCATCTCCACGTTGCATACGCGCTCGCGCTGCGTGTAGGTGATATCGCAGCGCAGGTTGATTTCGCGGCAGGCCGCGAGGATCGCGTCGCACTCCGCCACGGTGCAGGCCATCGGCTTGTCGATGAGCAGGTGTTTCCCCGCGCGCGCCGCGGCCAGCCCCTGCGCGCCGTGGAGGCCGTGCGGAGTTGCAATGCAGACGGCGTTCACGTCATCGCGCGCGAGCAGCGCTTCCAGCGAGGTTTCCAGGGGGACGTCGTATTCATCCGCCAGTTCGCCGGCGCGGCTGCCGACCGCAACGGCCGCCAGGCGCGCGCCGCGGACAAGCGTTTGTACGGTCCGCGCGTAGGTTTGCCCCATGAATCCAGCGCCAACAATGGCTATACCCAGCGGGCGATCGTCTTGTGCTACCATGGTTCTCCCTCTACGGGTTCAAATGCGGGCCTCGCATGCGTATACTAGCCGATGGCGGGCCCGGTAGTGCAAGAACAGGAAAGGAAAGACGGGATGTTTCGTCTATGCACATCGCTGGCGCTGCTGGGCGCGGCGCTCGCTTGCGCGGAGAGCGCGCCGGCCTGGCCCGGCTTTGACTGGAACGACTGGCAGGCGCTTACGGGCGTGGAGCGCCCGGATATCGAGAGCCCGCAGGCCGGCCTGCCCGATCTGCTGCCGCTGCTTAAGAACGATCCCGCGGACGCGCGCGAGTTCCCCAGCCTGGTCGTCTGGAAGCGCAAGCGCGACCTGATCCGGCACCGGGTAAGCACGCTGATCGGCACGGGAACCGGGCTGCGCTTCGATGCCGCGGATCCGGAGATCATTGGCGAAGAGATTCTGCCGGAATACAAGCGGTTTCACATGCGATTGCCCGGCCTGCTTGATGAGCCCATTCCGGCCTATCTGCTCATACCGCACACCCTGGTCAGCCGGCCGGCCCCCGCCATGATTGTGCTGCACCAGACCCAGGCCCCCGGAAAACGCGAGGCGGTCGGGCTGGAAGGGGACCCGGAGATGGCCTTCGCCGACGAACTTGCGAAGCGCGGCTACATCTGCCTGGCCCCCGACGCGAAGGGCTTCGGCGAGCGCATCCCGGAGGGCGGCCAGCCCTACGACGGCGCCATGGATTTCTACCGCGCCCACCCCGAGTGGTCCTTTTTCGGCCAGATGAATATCGAGCTGGTACGGATGGCGCAGTTCCTGGCGGCGCGCGGCGACGTCGATGAATCGCGCATCGGCGTTATCGGCCATTCGCACGGGGCCTACGGCGGGATTGTGGGGGCCGCTTTAAACACCGATATTTCCCTCGTTGTGGCAAGTTGCGGCTTCACCACCCTGCGAACCGACCCCCGGCCGGATCGCTGGAGCCACCTGACCCCGCTGCTGCCCCGGCTCGGCTTTTATGTGGACGATATCAAGCAGGCTCCCCTGGACTGGCATGAAGTCGCCGCTATGATCGCGCCGCGCGCCTTCTACAACTACGCCACGCTCGATGACGATATCTTCCCCGAGACGGACAATCTGGCCGAGGTGTACGCGGACCTGGAGAAGCTGTACCGGCTGCACGGCGTGGAGGACAAGTTCCACGGCGAACTGGCGCCGGGAAAGCACCAGTTCCCCAAGGCGGCCCGCGAAGCGGCCTACGCGTGGATCGACCGCCAGTTCAAGGTTGAACGCGCGGCGGGCGGGGCGGCGGCGCCATGACCAGCCGCGCTGCGCACGCGAATGCCGGCATCCTCTGCGCCCTGGCGGCCTCCATCATGGCGTACGGCTGGGGCTATCGCGGCATTGTGGGCCATGAGGGCGGCGCCATGGTCCCGGGCGCGCTGTTGGGCCTGGCGATCTGCCTGGCCTCCGGGCGAGCCGACTGGTACCGCCGCGCGGCGGTTGCCGGTCTCTTCGGGGCGGCGGGCTGGGCCTGGGGGGGCTCCATAAGCTATATGGAGCAGACCTTCTACACGGTCACCGATTCGTTTCCCGATGTCCTCTACGGATACGCCGTGCTGTTCTTTGTGGGCGGCCTCTGGGCCGGCATCGGCGGGGCCGTGCTGGGCCTGGCCTTTACGCTCCCGCGATCGGCGCTCCAGCGTCTATCGGCGCCCTTCGCGGCTATCGGCGCGGTGTATCTGGCCTTATACCTCTACCTGTTTTTCGACCACGCCGCCCGCGATGTGTGGGAGCGGCTTTCGGCCCAGCACTTTCACGACGGCGATTTCCTCGCCGCGCTGATCGCCCTCGTTACCTGCGGGCTCTATGCGCTGGTCCGGAAGCAGGAGCGGGGGGAGGCGCTGCTCTACTGCGCCGTGTGTCTCGCGTGGTTCGCCGGCTATCTCGGCCTCACCTGGATCGGCGGGATTCAGCTGGCCCCGCCCTACCGCAACGAAGGCTGGGGCGGCGTGCTGGGTATGCTCGTCGCATTGATAGTCTATTTGCACAGAACACAGAACCGCGCCGCGCTCCTGCTGGCCTGCTACGGCATGCTCGGCGGCGGCCTGGCCTTCGCCGCCGCCGTGTTTATCCGCCATCCCGTGCGTGTGGAATGGGGGCCCTTCGCTTCCTGGGGCGGCATGATGCAGTGGAAGATCGCCGAAGAAAGCTTCGGCCTGCTCATGGGCCTCGCCATCGCCCTGGGCGCCCTGCGCTTGTTGCGGGGCGGCCTCGCGCCCGCCGAGGAGGATGCGCCGCGCAAGCCCCTCGACATCTTTTCGGTATTCGTGGTGATCGTCGCCCTGCTCTGGATGAACGCGCGGCGCGGGCCGGAGCGCTGGATCTACCGCTACAACCTGATGACCTCGGAACCCGCCGCCGGATTGCCCCCGTGGCTCTGGCTCGCTATCGCCGGTATCGTCATGTCCGGCCTGGCGCTGTACGCCCTGCGGCTCTACCAGCGCGACGCCCTGGCCATCGCACCCCCCACGGCCTTCGGCAAGGGCCAGTGGGTGCTCCTGTTTCTTCTCTGGTCCACCGTCGCCACCGGATTCGCGCAACAACTCCCCGAGGCGGGGTCCCGCGGCTACCCCCTCGTGGAGATGAGCTTCATCCTCTTCGCCGCCGCCGCCACGGCCCTGCTGCTCGGGATGGGGAACCCCGCGCCCGCCGCTTCCCCCGGGAGCGTGCCGCCCTCCGACGCCCGCTGGAAGCTGGGCAAAGGCTTCTATACGGCCTGCGCCGGCGCCCCGGTGATGCTGGTTGTCATTTCGCTGCTCAGCATCGCCATGCAGGATGGTCCGGTGGCGGGTGCGCGCCTGCGTTTCGGGCCCGAGGCATACTGGCGCGAAGCCGCCGCCGTCATGGGAACCTGGAATGTTTCGGGCGTCGCCGCGCGACCGGGCGCCGCCCCCGATCAGCCCGCGCCGGACGGGCTCCATACTATTGATTTCCTGCGCGATCGTTCCGCCATCATTACCTCCGCGGCTGGTGATCGTATCCCGGACGCGCACCGGTGGTATCACGCCGATTCACGCATTCACCTCGATTGGTACGGTCGCCTGCCCGAACACGAAGACAAGGAAACCCTGGTAATGGAGTTGACGGATGGCCGCCTGTACGTGCCCTGGCCGCCCGCGGGTGAACGCGCGGGCTACCTCGTGCTGGAACGCGCCCCCTGATCGCGCCTCGTTCCGCCCGATGGAAAGTGGCGCAGGCCGCCCTCACGCGAAATTGGCCTTGGAGGCCCGTACACGCTCGGTCAGTCGCCGGGCGGTTATTGAGTTTTAGTAACACTCTAGCGGTCTGAAGCGCGTAACAGTATGTGTTTTTGCTAATGGAGCCAGAGTGTATGGAGCGCCGGCGGCCCGCCGGCATTGCACCGAAGGTGCAAGAACTCGTTGCCGGAGTCCGTCGACGACACGCGGCTTCTGATGCAACGGTAACATGTCCAGAACGCTGTATTGCGCCGGCGTCGCAATCTGCCGGCGGGCCGCCGGCGCTCCATAGTTGCACGTAGCCTTTATTCAACGACTCGCCCTGCTCTGGCCACTGTACTTCGCTCGGCTAAAGTGTTCGCGAGTTTCAACGTTGCGTACCGCGGCCACCGCGCCGCGCATCGTCATTTGACGGAAGGAATACCATAATGCCCTTTTTTGGAAGCGTGTCCCGAAATCTTTTGCTGGCCATCGCCGCATGTGCGGGCGTCGCCGCACCGGCTCTCGATCTGTCCAGGGCCACCGTCGTTGTGCGCGGCGGGGACGTTCCCCACGTCGAACGCACCGCCGTCACCGTGCTCGTGGAGGAAGTCGAACGGCGAACCGGGATCGCATTGCCGGTCGCCGAATCCTGGCCCGCCAGCGGCCCCGCGATTGCCCTGCTCTCCGGGGCGGATGCCCAGCTTCAGGGCCGTCCGGCGCCCGCCGCCGAGCGGACGGCTGCGGCGGAAGGCTACGCCCTGGTCACGGCGGAGGACACCCTCTGGATCATCGGCGCGGACCCGAAAGGCGCGCTCTATGGCGTGGGCCGGCTCCTGCGCAATTTGGACTGGGCCCCCGGCAGACTTCGGCTGGCCGCGCCCCTCAATCTGACCACGGCGCCCGACGACTCCATCCGCGGCCATCAGTTGGGCTACCGCACGACGGCGAACAGCTACGACGCCTGGACCCCGGCGCAATACGATCAGTACATCCGGGAACTGGCCCTGTTCGGCGTGAATGCGATAGAGAATATCCCCTTTCAGGACGACGACAGCCCGCTGATGCCCGTCACGAGGCAGGTAATGAACCGGGCGCTCGGCGAAAGCTGCCGGAAGTATGGTGTGCAGTACTGGGTTTGGACGCCCGCCACGGTCGACCTGACCGACCCGGAGAAGCGCGCCGCGCACCTGGCGGAGCACGAAGCCTTCTACCAGGAATCCTCGCACCTGGACGCGGTCTTCTTTCCCGGCGGCGACCCCGGTCACAACCACCCGAAAGATGTGATGCCCTTCCTCGAAGATCTTTCGACAATCCTCGCGAAACACCACCCCGACGCGGGGATCTGGATGTCGCTGCAAGGCTTTGACGCGGAACAGGTCGACTATTTCTTCACCTGGCTGGAAGAACACAAACCGGCCTGGTTCAGCGGCGCGGTGGGCGGCCCGTCCAGCCCGCCCCTGCCCGTGCTTCGCGCGCGCCTGCCGGAGCAATACCGCCTCCGCGACTATCCGGACATCACCCACACGGTCCGCAGCCAGTACGCGACCCAGTGGATCGATCCCGCCTTTGCGTTCACCTCGGGCCGCGAGGGGACCAATCCGGAGCCGGTCTACTACAGCACCATTTTTCGCGCCTTCGCCCAGTACACCGATGGTTTCATCACCTATTCCGACGGCATGCACGACGATGTTAACAAGACTGTGTGGAGCCTGCTCGGCTGGGATGTTGACTACGATGTTCGCGACGGCCTCATCGAGTATTGCCGCGTGTTCTTTGGCCACGACGCCGCCGAGCGCGCCGCCGACGGCATCTACGCCCTGGAGCGGAACTGGGCGGGCCCGCTTGCGATCAACGGCGGGGTGGAGGCGACCCTGGCGCTCTGGCAAACCCTCGAAAAGGCCTACCCTGAACTCCGCGACAACTGGCGCTGGCAGCTGTGTCTCCTGAAGGCTCACTATGACGCCTACATCCGCGCGCGGCTCATCCACGAGGAGAAACTCGAGGCCGGTGCGAACGCCGCGCTTGCCCAGGCCGGAGAGGTTGGCGTGGAGCCCGCCATCGACCGCGCGCTGGCGATCCTGGCGAAGGCCGGGCCCGAATCCCCGCGCCAGGAGCTTCGCGCGGCGATTGAGAACCTTTGCGAGCGCTTGTTCCATTCGATCGGCTACCAGAGCAGCGTCCCGAAATACGGCGCGAACAACGCCCAGCGCAGCGCGGTCCTGGACTTTGTCGATCATCCGCTGAACAACCGCTGGTGGTATGAAGATCAGCTCGCCGAAATCCGCGCCCTGGGTAACGAGGCGGAACAGCTCGCCCGCCTCAAGACCATCTACACGTGGGAAAACCCGGGCCCGGGCAGCTTCTACGACGATATCGGCAACGTCGCCCAGTCGCAACGCCTGCTCCGGGGCGAATCGCTCTACACGGATCCCCTCATGCGCCGCCACATGAACCCCGATTTCATGTGGTGGGACGACGGCCTGACCCGGGTGCGCCAGTCGTGGATCAGCAAGATGGACTGGCCGATGGGCCTTCGCTACGACGGGCTCGACCCCGAGGCGGATTATGTCGTGCGCACAACGGGATACGGCCAGTGCCTGTTGCGCGTCAATGGCGAGCGGGTTACCCCCACCATCGACGGAAAGGACATCGGCGAGATCAAGGAGTTTCCCGTGCCCCGCAATCTCTACCAGGACGGTACCATCGTTCTTACCTTCGACGTGCCCCACGAACCCGGGATCAACTGGCGGCAGATGTCGCGCCTTTCGGAGGTCTGGCTAATCAAGCAATAGGCAGGTCCTGAAACGGACTCAGCATCGAGGGGATTTCCACGGTGGCGTTCCCGCGCGTCCACCGGCGCGCGCGGGCGCCCTGCCGCTCGTGGCCCCCCCGAATCCATTCCCAGCATATCCGCCGCGCTGCTATAATCAAGCGCCGCGACACCTCGAAAACGCGAAGGAGGCTCCATGCCTGTCAGTATCCACATCCAGCTTACGCACTGCATCAACAAAATCATCCAGCTGCAGCCGAAGTCGGTACTCGATGTGGGGTGCGGCTTCGGGAAGTGGGGCTATCTCTGCCGCGAATACCTGGACGTCTTTCCCGGCCGCCCCTACCCGGACCAGTGGATAACCCGGATCGACGGCATAGAGTTCTTTGAACCCTACATCATGCCCCACCAGCGCTTCCTCTATTCCAACATCATGATCGGCGACGTGCGGGACCTGTGCAAGGAGATCGACCACTACGACCTGATTATTGCCGGCGATGTTATCGAGCACATGTTCAAGGACGAGGCCGAATCGGTGCTCGAAACCCTCTATGCCCAGGCGAACAAACTCCTGATCGTGAACATCCCCCTCGGCGAGGGCTGGATACACCCCGAGGAGTACGGTAATCCCGCGGAGTTACACCGAAGCGAGTGGTATGTGGAGGATTTCGAACCGTTCCGCGCCGAATGCGCCAAGTACGGCCTGGAGACCGGCCTGCAATACGGGTCCTTCTTCTGCGAAAAGGGCGTGCCCGACGAGGAGCGCATCGCGGGATACTTGTTTGCGGCGGATTTTCACGCCAAGCGCGGCAATTGGGAAAACGCATCGCGCTACGCCCACGGCGCGATAGCCCTGCAACCGGGAAACGTCAACGCGATCTGTTTTCTGGTGGATCTGGAACTGAACCGGGGGAATCTACCGGCGGCGATCGGCGCGCTCGAAGCGGGATTTGCCGTAAATCCTTCCTTCGTGAAGGCGCGGCTCTATCTGGCGCAGCTGCTCGACCGCGCGGGGCGCAAGGAGGAGGCGCGGGGGCACGCCGAAGGGTTGCTTGCGGATCCGAAGGGCGACGCGACCTTGCGGTCCGAAGCGGAAGCGTGGATGCGGCAGCGCGGCTACACCGCCAGCGCGTGATCGAGAGAATTCGAGGCGCGCGTACGCCGCCCGCCCGGAAATCAGGACCGCTTCACTATTTCCTTCACCAGGTCCTTGCGCACAGAATAGGACCGGCGCCCGAACTCGATGTAGTAGTAAGGGTCCTTGTCCACGATGTTGTCCGCCGGCTGGCTAAGCCCGCTGTGGAACTGAACGAGGTACACGTGCGCGCCCTCAAGCGGCTGGCCGGGGCCGGGCCGCGACGGGGATTCCGGTCGCGCCGTACGGGACTGCACGCCGGACGCGCTTCCGGCGCCCTTGCGGGAAAACACGCTTCGCGACGCGGTCACCGTGCGCCCATCGAGCAGGGACTGCACCTTGACCACGTAGTTCTGGGTTTCCCTGAACGGGGGGATGCCGCCGTACTTCAAAACATTGCCCGGACCCGCGTTGTAGGCCGCCAGGGCCAGGTCGAGGTTGTCGTTGAACATGCCCAGCATCTTCGAGAGATACTGTGTGCCGCCCGCGATATTCTCATACGGGTCGAAGATGTCCTTCACCCCCATGTCCGAGGCGGTCCCGGGCATCAATTGCATCAAGCCGCTCGCCCCCGCACTGGAAACCGCCGTGGCGTTCCAGTTGCTCTCCACTTTGATTACCGCGGAGATAAGGTTAGCGTCCACATTGTACCGGCGTCCCTGTTCGGCGATGAAATCCCGGAGCTCCTCCGGCACGATCATGCGCTGCGTGCGGGATCGTGACGGTTTGCGCCATTTCGGGTCAATGTAGATCGGTTCGAAGTCGATCTCTACTTCCTTGTAGCCCTTCTTCTTCGAATATTTGGCGCCACGATTGGTCAGCGTGACCACGCCCTCGCCGCTTTCAAACTGGCGGAGATTTTGCTCCCGGTACCGTTCCATCGCGTTCTGGCGTCGATTCTGCGCGTGGTTATGCGCAATGGTCCGGGGGCTCATGGAAGAGGATTCCGCGGGTGTCGATTGCGCGGGGAGCAACCACGATCCCGCGGCGGTCAGCACGCTTGCCAGCACCACGCCCCGGAATCGCGCCACCGGGCGACCGTACGGGTGCACGGGCATTTCGGAGAATGCATTGTTCATTGTCAATAGTATACCCCTGGTTCCCGATCCGGGCAAGCCCTTTCTCGCCAGCGGAACGCCCGGATAACCCGGCGTCATCTTGCGTCGAGCCGGAAGACGGTGCTACGGTTAGCCCATTCACCAGAGGATCCCAGGGTGCCCGAGTCACCATCTCCCGAGTCGCAACTTATCCGGTATCTTATCGATACCGGAAAAACCATTGCAACCGCCGAATCGTGTAGCGGCGGCTTGATTGCCCATCGTCTCACGAATGTGCCCGGGGCGTCAACCCCTTTCCTCGGCGGGCTCGTGGCTTACAGCAACGCCGTAAAGGCCGCCATGCTCGGTGTCTCCGAAGCGGTGCTCGCGGAACATGGCGCCGTGAGCGATCCCGTGGCCCGCGCCATGGCCATCGGCGCGCGGGAGCGATTCGCATCGGACTACGCTGTCGCGGTGACCGGAATCGCGGGCCCCGGCGGCGGGACGCCGGAAAAACCGGTGGGCCTCGTATATATGGCGGTCGCCGCCCCCGATGGCTGCCGGGCGGCGCGTTACTTGTTTCAGGGCGACCGCGCGGCCGTTAAACAACAGACCGCGGACGCGGCGTTAACCTTGCTTTGGGAGACAGTTCAGTAATGAGTTCGGACTTTGTACATCTGCACGTCCATTCCGACTACAGCGTGCTCGACGGCGCCTGCAAGACGAAGGAACTGCTCGACCGCTGCCAGAAATACGGAATGGAGGCCTGCGCCCTCACGGACCACGGCAACCTCTTCGGCGCCGTCGAGTTCTACCAGATGGCGAAGTCCCGCGGCATCAAGCCCATTATTGGCTGCGAACTGTACGTCGCCCCCGGCAGCCGGACCGACACCCAGCAGAAGTTTCTCGGCTCCTTCAACAACCACTTTCTCCTGCTCTGTGAGAACGAAACCGGCTACCACAACCTGTGCAAGCTCAGTTCCCGGGGCTACCTGGAAGGCTTCTACTACAAGCCGCGCGTCGACGATGAATTGCTCTACAAGCACCGGGAGGGCCTCATCGCGACCACCTCCTGCCTGGCCGGGCGCGTGCCCCAGGCTATCCTGCAGGACAATATGGACCTGGCCGTCAAGGAGCTTGAGCGCTACATCGAAATCTTCGGCAAGGACAACTACCTCGTCGAACTCATGCACCATGGCATCGAGGAGCAGGACAAGGTCAACCCCGTCCTCTGCCAGTTCGCCGAAGATTACGGCCTGATGCTCATCGCGACCAACGACTGCCACTACATCGACCAGTCCGACGCGGAGGCCCACGAGGCCCTCCTGTGCGTGCAGACGGGCACGACGCTGGAGGACGAGAAGCGCTTCCGCTTCCCGACGAACGTATTCCATTTCCGATCGCCGGACGAAATGAAGGCGATTTTCAAGGATCACCCCGAGGCCATCACCAATACCGTGAAGGTCGCCGAGCGCTGCAACCTGGAGATCCCCCTCGGCGAAAGCCTCATCCCCGCCTACCAGCCCGAAGGCGGGTACCGGGAGGGTGAGACGCCGTTTTCGTACCTGACCGATCTGGTTATGCGCGGGCTCAAGGATCGCTACGGAGATACCCCCGACCCGGCCTATGTCGAGCGCGCGGAATTCGAGCTGGGCGTAATCGAGCGCATGAAGTTCGTCGACTACTTCCTCGTCGTCTGGGATCTCATCAATTTCGCCAACCAGGAGGGGATTCCCGTGGGGCCGGGCCGCGGATCCGGCGCGGGCAGCATCGTGGCCTATGCGCTCAAGATCACCAACATCGATCCCATGCGCTACCAGCTCCTGTTCGAGCGCTTCCTCAATCCCGACCGCGTCTCGATGCCGGATTTCGATATCGACTTCTGCTACAACCGCCGCGAAGAGATGATCGCCTACGCCTATCGGAAATACGGGCGCGAAAACGTCAGCCAGATCATCACCTTCGGCCGGATGCTCGCCAAGAACGTGGTCCGCAACGTCGGCCGCGTGCTCGGCATGAGCTATGGCGAAGTCGACCGCATCGCCAAGCTGATTCCCGATGAGCTCAAGATCAAGCTCAAGGACGCCCGGGAAAAGGTCCCGGAACTCGACCAGATCATCCAGGAAGATCCCCAGGTCGCGAAGCTGTGGCGCCTGGCCGAACGCCTCGAAGGCACCATTGGCAACTGCGGCACCCACGCCGCCGGCGTCGTCATTTGCGACCACGACCTCACCGACCACGTGGCGCTCTACAAGGCCTCCAATTCCGACACCGTGGCGACCCAGGTCGAAATGAAGTGCGTGGAGGAAGTCGGCCTCCTCAAGATGGACTTCCTCGGCCTGCGCACGCTGACCGTGGTCCACGAGGCCGTCCGCCTCATCCGCGAGAACCGCGGCATCCACATCGACATCGACAACCTGGAGCCCGACGACGACAAGACCTACGCGCTGCTCCGCTCGGGCCAGACCACCGGCGTGTTCCAGCTGGAAAGCTCCGGCATGCGCGATCTGGCGAAGCGCATCGGCCTGCAGAGCCTGGAGGAGATGAGCGCGCTGGTGGCCCTGTTTCGCCCGGGCCCCATGCAGTTCATCGACACCTATATTCAGGGCAAATACCACCGGGAGACCATCGAGTACGACCACGAGATCACCCGGCCTATCCTCGAGGAGACCTACGGCATCGCGGTCTACCAGGAGCAGGTCATGCAGCTCGTGCAGGCCTGCGCCGGATTCAGCCTCGGCCAGGCCGATATCGTCCGCCGCGCCATGGGCAAGAAGAAGAAGGACCTGCTCGACGAGCAGAAGATCAAGTTCGTGGAGGGCTGCGCCACCCGGGGCATCGACGCCAAACTGGCCAATGTGATCTGGGACAAGATCGAGACCTTTGCCGGCTACGGCTTCAACAAGTCCCACAGCGTGGCCTACGCCTTCGTGGCCTACCAGACCGCCTTCCTCAAGGCGAACTACCCCGTCGAGTTCATGTGCGCCCTGCTCACCAGCGAATCGGGCAACCTGGATAAGGTGGCGCTGTACGTGGACGAGTGCCGCCGCATGGGCATTGACGTGCTGCCGCCGGACATCAACCACAGCTGGAACCACTTTGCGGTGGAGGGCAACGCCATCCGCTTCGGCATGGGCGCCATCAAGAACGTGGGGGAGGGGCCCACCGCCGCCATCACCGAGGAGCGCACGAAAAACGGCTCCTACGACGACGTCTTCGACCTGTGCAAACGCCTCGACACGCGCCTCGTCAACCGGCGCTGCCTGGAAAGCCTCAACAAGGCGGGCGCCTTCACCGGGACCGGCTGGAACCGCAGGCAGGTCGAGGCGGTGCTCGATCAGGCCCTCGGCGAGGGCCAGAGCGCGCAGCGCGACCGCGACGCCGGCCAGTTTTCTCTTTTCGACATGGACGGCATGGAAGACACCATGGCCACCATGCACCAAAAGCCCGATCTGCCCAATTTTCCGGACCACGAGGTCCTGCAGATGGAAAAGGAGATGCTCGGGCTGTATATCAGCAGCCATCCGCTCGACCCCTACGACCGGATCATCGAGCGCTTCGGAACCGCCAACCTGATCAACCTTTCCGAATACAAGGATGGGGAAATCATCAATGTGGCGGGCGTTATTACCAGCGTGCGGATTCACGTGACCAAGAAGAACGACCGCATGGCCTTCGTCGCCCTCGAAACGCGGCAGGGCCTGCTCGAAGTCACCGTGTTCCCCAGCACCTTCGAGCAGAAGGCCGGGATTATCGCGGCGGACATGATTGTCATGATGCCCGCGCGTGTCAACTACCGGAACGACGAGCCCGGCCTGGTCGCGGAGGATGTCTACGCTATCGAGGACTCGGAGAAGCACCTCACGCGCGCCCTGCACGTGCGCCTGCCCCGCAACGTCATCCGCGACGGCGCCCTGGAGCGCCTGGCGGAACTGCTGGGCAACGCCAGGGGCAATTGCGACGTCTACCTCCACTGCCAGACCGCCGGCGGCGCCGAAGTCACGATTCACACCACCGAGGCCTGCCTCGTCCCCGCCGGGCGCCAGTTCGCCTACGCTGTGGAAAACCTGGTCGGCCCCGACAACGTCTGGTTTTCCGGAGGCATGGGCCTGCCCACGCACCGCCCGCCGGAGATCGTCCAGCGCGAAAAGAAGCCCTGGGAACGAAAACGCGCCGGCTGATCGGCGTTGCGCCGCGAACAGGTCCAGGGAATCAGGTATTCGGTCGGGCGCGCCTTGCAGATCACCACGCATTTCTGCTCCAATGCTGCTCGGAATTATTACACGCGCCCGCGTCCCGCTCGCCCGCCATTCGGCGCGCAGCCGCGCGGCCCTGGAGACCCACCCGTGAAGTACCTCATCGCGCCCCTTTGCCTCGCCCTTGCACCCCTGGCCCTGGCGGAAGACGCCATCCGCCAACTCCCCGCGTCCGAATACCTCAGCCGGATGACCGCCGGTTGGATCGGCCAGATGGCCGGCGTCGGCTGGGGCGCCCCCACGGAATTCCAGTACAACGGGCGGATCATCCCCGCGGAGGAGTTTCCCGAATGGAAGCCCGAGTTTATTAACCAGTTCTATCAGGATGACCTCTACGTCGAGATGACGTTCCTGAAGTCACTCGAAGACTACGGCTGGGACGTGTCCCTCAAGCAGGCGGGCATCGACTTCGCCCGGAGCGGCTACGCCCTCTGGCACGCCAACGCCGCCGGCCGCGCCAACCTCCGCGAGGGCATCGCCCCGCCCGATTCGGGACACCCCGAATTCAACAAGCACGCCGACGACATCGACTACCAGATCGAAGCGGATTTCTCCGGCCTCATCGCGCCCGGCCTGCCCAACGTGCCGATCCGCCTGGGCGAGACCTTTGGCCGCATCATGAACTACGGCGACGGCCTCTACGGCGGCCAGTTTGTCGGCGGCATGTACGCCGCGGCCTTCTTCGAAACCGACCCCGAAGCCATAGTCCGCGCCGGGCTCGAGTGCATTCCCGCCGAAAGCCAGTACGCCGAGTGCATCCGCGACGTCATCGCCTGGTGGAAGGCGCACCCGGACGACTGGGAAGCCGCCTGGCGCGAGATCGAGACGAAGTACAACGAGAACCTCGACTACCGCCGCGCTTCCTGCGGCGGGAAGCGCAAGGAATTCAATATCGACGCCAAGATCAACGGCGCCTACATCGTCATGGGCCTGCTCTACGGCCAGCGCGACCCCGACAAGACCATTGAAATCGCCACCCGCTGCGGCCAGGATTCCGACTGCAACCCCTCCAGCGCCGCCGGCATCCTCTTCACCACCATGGGCCTCGAAAACGTTCCCGAAAAGTTCACGTCCGCCCTCGACCGCGACGCCGTCTTCTCCCACACCAACTATTCCTTCACCAAACTCATCGAAGTCTCGGAAACGCTGGCGCGCGACGCCGTCGTGCGCGCGGGCGGCGAAATCATCCGCGATGGGGAGCGCGAAGTATTTCGCATTCCCCGCCAGAAGCCAGAACCCACGGCGCTGGAGCAGAGCTGGAACCCCGGCCCCATCGCCAACAGCCGCTACACCGAAGCCGAACTCGCCGAACAAATCCGGCCCCAGGAGCTCTCCGACGGCCGCACCGACATGAACCAGGTGATCGCCAGCTTCGCCCCCGGCTGGCAGATAAGAGATTGCGGCCTCGAAATGGACCCCGGCATCCGGCCCGCCTACCGCGGGCGCCAGAACGTGCTCGTAACCCACCCCGACGACGGCGCCACGCCCGCCGTCATCTGGCGCGAGGGCACGATCCCCCAGAATACCCGCGGGACGCTCCGCCTCACCGTCAGCCACCACGACAACGCCGACTGGCAGCTTATCGTCAAGATCAACGGCCAGGAAGTGCACAATCAGCCCGTAAGCGCCGAAACCGTCACCGACGGCTGGCTCACCGTCGACATCGACCTCGCGCCCTACGCCGGCCAGACCGTCAAGGCCGAACTGCTGAACCAGCCCACCGGCTGGTTCTGCGAAGCCGCGTATTGGGGCGAGATCGCCTTGCTCGGCCTGTGATAGCCGGCCCGTTCTTCAGCGAAGGAATCCGGCAGCGGGCGCCGGGACGTTACGGAATGCGCCCCTCAGCGAGACACCGCGAACGCCACCGCCAGCAGCGCAAGAAACACCACCGCCCCGGCAATGGCGAAAGGCCGTATGGGTGACGGCAGCGCAAACGTCGCCCCGCACGTAAAGCAGCGCCCCGTCTTCCGCTTGTCCCCCGGACCTACTTCAAAGACCGTTCCACACCGTTTGCACTTGATACGCCTCATGACCGCGCTCCACGCAGTCCCCTCCCCGAACTGCAACCACACGACACCGGCGCTCCCACCCCCGGGAATACCGCTCCCCGAAAGCCGATCCCTATGATGCGCCTCCCGGGGGTGGAATGCAACACGAAAAAAGGGGGCCGGGGGCATCGAGTGCAAGTATAGTCAGGCCAGGATGCGTCCGAAATTTCGGTGGCGCCCTTATGGTAGACTTGATGCCAAAGGAATAAGCCAATATATGTGTGCGATTCATGCTAATGCCTGGGCTGCGTTAACAAGAGGCAATGTGGGGTGATTTGTCGTGGGAAACAGGAAGCTTACGTATACCGAATTCTCGGTCGCGGCAGCGCTCATCGGCCTGGTGGCCCTGCTGATCTTGCACATGTTCGCAAATACGTACGCCAACCACATGCGCTATTCGTGCCAGCAAAACTTGAAGGCTTTCGGAACCGTTTTCCGTATGTATATGGAGGAATCGGAGGGGGAATTCCTTCCACCGCCGGCACCGTACGCGGATATCGGCGAAGGTGGCTGGTCCAACCTAATATGGAGTGCTCCAAAGGGAATCACCATTTACCCGGATTATTTGAATGACCTCGAAATCGCGCGTTGTCCCTCAGACGGACTGCAATACCCGTACGCGAAAGACCTGTCACCACGGCTCCCGCGAGATGGCGGCACGTATGACACATGGCAAACGAAGGCGCTGTCCGAGGGCGACACTGTTTCATACGACTACTTCTTGAGCGCCGAACTCGCCCAGTCCTATCTGTACACGGGCTATCTCATGTTCGATAGCCCGGCTTATTATGGCTACTGCGGAGCAAGCACTGCGATCGACGATGGGGTTGACGTCGATATTATGGGTGTCGGTGCTCTGGGGGCCAAAAAGTTGAACGATGACCTGCCTATTGACGGAAGCCGCTGGCCTCCCTGGGTCCCTTCGCCTCCCGAAGCAGTTGGATTTGACAACCGACAGTCAATTCTACGTTTACGTAGTGGAATGCAGCGCTTCTTTATTACGGATGGCAGCCGCTGGTACTGGAACCAGGGGAAAAAACCCATGGTCCCATCCTCAAGCAGTGCACCTGTCATGTGGGATGCCTTCGGTCGAAACGACCCGGCAGAAAGTGACCCGGGGCCAGTCCTTTTCAATCACAAGCCCAATGGTGGAAATATCCTGTTCCTGGACGGCCACGTGGAGTATATGCGCTACGGCGAAACGTTCCCGATAATCGACAACCCAACGACTGTCGATTTGTACACGCGCTATGGCGTTCGTTAGACACAACGCTCCTACCGTGACGGTCGTACCCATACGCTCTGGCATCCGCCACCGGCCTGGCGTACCTCGTCGGAAGAACTACGCCCGGGTAATTCACACTTTCGATCCCGCCCGACTACGTCCGCACGTCCAGCGCCTGCAAACCCAACTTATCAAGGAACGCCTTGTCGCGGTCTATGTCGGGATTCTTCGTGCTCAGGAGTTTTTCATCCGCGAAGATAGATTTCGAGCCGACGAGGCGGCGCGGCGGCCGGCTCTCGCAGGTCATGGCCGATCAGCCGGGCTCAGGCGAAACATGATTTCGTACACAGCGCCTGGTCCCAACGAAAAAAGCCCTTTCCGGACTACCCGGAAAGGGCTACAAACGTCGAAGTGCAAAAATGGTCGGGGTGAGAGGATTCGAACCTCCGATCTCTCGCCCCCCAGGCGAGCGCCTTAAGCCGGGCTAGGCCACACCCCGACCGAAACTTGGTCAGTCTTTTTTTTTGGGACCGATCAGCGCGAGCATCGCCCGGACTTCGCCTTCGATGCGATCGACGAGGTCTATCGCTTCCTGCTTTGTCCGGGGACGCCCCTCGCCGTGCATTTCCTGCGCGATGCGCAGGCGCACGCCGTCGAGCGCCATCTTTTCGTGCCGCACGAGATGCTTTACGCGCCGCACTATCTCAATGTCTTTTTCGAGGTAGTAGCGGCGGTTTGCGCGGTCCCGCTTGGGTTTCAACTGTGGGATTTTCTCCTCCCATTGCCGGAGCAGGTGGATGGCGACGCCGGTCATTTCGCTGACTTCGCTGATGCGCAGACGCCGCTCGGGAGAAGTTGGCATGGTACTGGATCTTCGGGGGTAATTTCAAGTTGTTTGCGCGCCGGATTGCTCCGGGCCGGCTGGAAAACACGCCACTTTGGGCGTGTTCGCCGCCAGTGTATGAAAAAACCGCGCCGGCCCGCAAGGGGGGGCGGCGCGGCCTGTATTCCGAGGCGCTACTGGATGGGCTCGTCGTCCTGGGTCCAAACGGTGAGGTTGTGGAGGTCGTCGCGCTTGCCCGGCCACAGGCACCCGACGGCATACCCGAGTACGAACATGATCAGGTGCCCGAAGAGGCCCGTATAGTAGTTGTGGTTGAACGAGAGGCTCTGGGGAACGATGCCGAGGCCAACGAAGGCCATGTAAATGGTGTAGCCGGCCGTGAAAAGAATCGCCACGATTATGCTGCGATCATCGCCCACGCGCGTGAAGAACCCCAGCAGGTACAGGCCGAGCAGGCCGCCCGAAGTCAGCGCGGTGAGCACCGTCGCGACGTCCAGCAGCGTCTTGCTCTGCGCGGCGTAGAGCACCGTGGCGCCGACGATCATGATCACCGCCATGAGGCCGCCCACGGACTTCGCCACGATCACGTAGTGCGCGTCGGACTTGTCCTTGGCGATGTGGCGCTTGTACACGTCGACCAGGGAGACGGCCGAGACCGCGCTGATGCTGGAGGAGAGGCTGGACATCGCGGCGGAGAGCACGGCCGCGATGACGAGGCCGGTCAGGCCCATGGGCAGTTGCTTCGTCACGAAGTAGGGCAGCACTTCCTCCGACTTGCGCGTGCCGTCGAGCATCTCCACGGCGGCGGGGTCGGGGAAGACCTGGTAGTACACGTAGAACGCGGTGCCGAGGAACATGAACATCGCCCAGGTCGGGACGCTGAAGCACGTGCACACCCACATGGCGATGCGGGCCTGCTTGATGCTGGCCGAGGCGGCGTAACGCTGCACCACGTTCTGGTTCGCGCTGTATTCCATCATCCAGTTGCCGAGGCCGACGAGGAGGAAGAGCCATATCGTCTTCTCGTGCACGCTCCCCCAGAAGGGCACGGGCGACATCACGGCGTCGGAGGAACTGAGGAAGTCGTAGATGCCAAATTTGTTATTTTCGGCGCCGACTTCAATGATCTGGCCGATGCCGCCGGGGAGCTGGTAAATGATGACGCCGAGGCAGATCACGGCGCCGCCCCAGAGCACCAGCGACTGAATGAAGTCGGTCCACATGACCGCTCGAATGCCGCCGAGAACGGTGTAGAACGAAGTGATCACGCCGCCGATGAGGATGGCCCAATACGGATTGAAGCCCGTAATCGTGTACAGCAGCACCGTCACGAGGTAGAGAATCAGGCTGACCCGAACGACCTGCATGATGATGAACGCGATTGCCGCATACATGCGCGTGATCGGCCCGAAGCGCGTTTCCAGGTATTCGTAGGCCGAGGTTACCCGCGCGCGCCGGAAGAACGGCAGAAAGAAGAACGTCGCCACCAGCACCGCGAGCGGCATCGTGTAGTTCGGCACCATCCGGTACCAGGCGGTCTTGAAGGAGTCGCCCGGATATCCCACGAAGGCCACGGAACTGATCGAGGTTGCGAACATCGAAAAGCCGACCAGCCATCCGGGGAAGGATCGGTCCCCGAGCAGGTAGCCCTCGGTGGTGCGCCCCTTGCTTGCGAAAAACGGTCCCAGCGCCGCCATCGCGCCGAAATACAGCACGAGCACGACATAGTCAACCCAGGTAAAGTGGTCCACGGTGACGATTCCTCTCTCCAAAATTCAATAAAAAGCCGGTCGCATGGTATCAGGCGCCCCCGGCGGGATCAAGTTCAGATTTCACAAGTTTCGGCCACCTCTTTCCGTATCATGCGCTTGAGGCTCGCGATATCCTCCTCTATAATGGCGTTGCGCGGGCCGGGCGCACCGTGTAGCGCGCGGTTCGCCTGTGGGGATGGGGGAGAAGGGGCCGCCGCCGCCCGCGGAAGCCCGCGTCCAGGGGTTGTAACCACCCGGGAGTTCCTTCCCGGATCGAGAAAGAAGGATATATACCCATGAGCAATTTCAAACTTGGCCTGATCGGCGCCGGTTTCATCTCCAAATTCCACGCGCGGGCGCTCCAGTTCGTTCGCGGCGTGGATCTCGCAGGCGTCTACTCGCTCCAGGGCGGCCCCGAGCTCGCCGCCTACGCCAAGGCCCTCGGCGTCGGGGACTGCACGGTTTACAACAGCATCGCCGAACTCTGCAACAATGTCGATGCCGTCTGCGTGTTCAGCCCGAACTTCACGCGGGTCGACGTGCTTACCGCGATTCGCGACGCGGTCAAGGCCGGCGCCGGCATCCAGGGCATCATCATCGAGAAGCCCCTCGGTCGCACGGTCGCCGAAGCCCAGGCCCTGGTCGATCTCGCGAAGGAAACGAAGCTGCCCACGGCCTATTTCGAGAACCAGATCCACATGAAGGGCATTCGCGCCGCGTTGCAGCAACTCAAGCCGCAGATGGACAGCATGGGCCCGATGACGCTCGCCCGCAGCGCCGAAGAGCACGCTGGCCCGCACGAGCCCTGGTTCTGGGATCCCACGCGCCAGGGCGGCGGCGTCCTCAGCGACATGGGTTGCCACAGTATCGCCGTGGGCTGGTATGTGCTTACGCCGCTCGGGAAGCCGGTGAATTTCCTCCAGCCCGTCTCCGTCACGGCGGAAACCAGCCTGCTTAAATGGGGCACGAAGCACGGCCAGCAGCGCCTGCTCGAAAAGATGGGCGTCGACTACGGCAAAACGCCCGCCGAGGATTTCGCCACCGGCACCGTGACCTTCAAGAACCCCGAAACCGGGCAGTTGGTGAAAGCCCAGTTCACCAATTCCTGGATGTACGACAAACAGGGCCTGCGCCTGCTCATGGACGGCATGGGACCCGGCTACGCCTTCGAGCTGAACACGCTCCAGTCGAGCCTTCAGGTGTTCATCGGTGATGAGGCCGCCGAGGCCGTGGCCGACGCCGAAACTGCGCTGGAGAAAGCCACCGCCTCCCGCGGCCTGCTCGCCGTTGAGCCCAACGAAGCCGACCTCTACGGCTACGTGGACGAAATTCAGGACGCGGTCCGCAGTTTCCAGCAGGGCAAGGACGCCCTGCTCAATTTCGAGTATGGCCTCGAGATCACCAGGCTCTGCCAGGCCGCCTACATGGCCGCCGAGCGCGGTGTGACGCTGGATCTCACCGACGCGAAGGTCCAGGAGGATCTGAAGACCTACACCTCGCTGATCGCACAGGGGCGTGGGCGGGAGATCCTGCACGTGATGTAATCCATCCGGGCGGGCCGCCGTGCGTATCGGTGGCCCGCCTTCCTGTTTGGTGGCCCGCCCGATTCATGCTATGCTCAGTCCCTGCACGGAGGAGACCGAGGATTCATGGAATATCGCGAAATCTTGTTTTCCGTGGCGGATTATATCGCCACCATCACCCTCAACCGCCCAGACAAGCTCAACGCGTGGACCCTCCGCATGGAGGCCGAATATCGCCACGCCATGGCGGATGCGGAGACCCGGAGCGATGTGCGGGTCATCGTCGTCACCGGCGCGGGCCGGGGATTTTGCGCGGGCGCGGACATGAGCCTCCTCACCGCGGTCCAGAGTGGCGAACTCGATTTGGAAGCCGCCCCGGCGCCGGCCGCCGATGCTCCGGGCGCCGGCGGCCGCGACGATTTCCAGAAGCCCTACACCTTCCCTCTGGGGATACAGAAACCCATCATTGCCGCCATCAATGGCCACGCGATGGGCCTGGGCCTCGTGCACGCCATCTATTGCGACATCCGCTTTGCCAGCGACCAGGCGAAGTTCGGCACGGCCTTCTCGCAGCGCGGCCTGATTGCCGAGCACGGCCTCGGCTGGATGCTCCCGCGCCTGATCGGCGTGGAAAATACGCTCGATCTGCTCTATTCCGCGCGCATTGTCGGCGCGGACGAGGCAAAGGCCCTCGGGCTGGTCAGCCGCGTTGTCCCCCACGAGGAATTGCTCCCGCGGGTATACGAATACGCCGCCCACCTGGCCACACAGTGCTCGCCGCGCGCGCTGGGAATCATCAAGCGCCAGGTGTACGATTCCCTGATGTCCGACCTGGGCCCCGCCACGGACATCGCCATTCGGGAGATGATCGACAGCTTCGGCACGGAGGACTTCGCCGAAGGCGTGGCCTCGTTCCTCGAAAAACGCCCGCCCCGATTCACGGGCAACTGACCGGAGATCGTAACCATGAGTCTGCTCTTCACCGCCGCCGTAATGGCCTGCGCCGTGTCCGGGACGCCCGGACTCGAAAGCGCGCTGATCTTCCCGCCGGAAAAAATGCACAACCACAGCGCCTCGATCGTCGAAATGCCGGGCGGCGATCTTCTCGCCGTCTGGTTTCACGGGCGCGGCGAGAAGAGCGACGACACGCTCGTCTTGCAGGGCGCCCGCAAGCCGAAAGGCGCCGCCGCGTGGAGCGCGCCCTTTGTCGTCGCCGACAATCCCGGCCTTCCCGACCAAAACCCGGTGGTCTTTATCGACCCCGACGGGGTGCTCTACCTCTGGTGGATATCCGCCCTGGCCAATACCCGCGAGACCTATTTCCTGCAATACCGCACCGCGACGAACTACGAAGGCGAGGGCGCGCCGAAGTGGGATCGAAGCGGATTCATTACCATTCCGCCCCCCAATCTCGCCGCGGCGATGGACGCCATGGCCGATACCGTGGACGCGAAGTTCGGTGCCGCCTTTGATTCCGAGAAGAAGTACCGCGAGCGCCTTATTCACGGCCAGCGCATGGCCCGGTTCGACGAGACCTACATCGACGACTGGGACGAACCCGTGATCGGGCGCCTTGCGCACATGCTCTCCTGGATGCCGCGCTGCCAGCCCATTATGCTTCAGGACGGCCGCCTGACGATCGGCCTCTATTCCGACGTCTACATGACCTCGCTCGCCTGCTTCACGACCGACGGCGGCGCCACCTGGACGTACGGCGAGCCTATGCCAGACTACGGGCTCATTCAGCCCGCCTTTTTGCAGCGGAAAGACGGGACCCTGGTCGCCTATGGCCGCGACAAGGGCCCGCTCAAGAAAATCCGCGCGGCCGAATCTTCCGACGCGGGTCAGACCTGGACCAAATTCTACGACTTGCCGATCGACAACCCCGACTCCAGCCTCTCGGCCATCGTCCTGGCGAGTGGTCGCTGGCTCATGATCGCAAATGACCTCACCGGACAAGATGGGCGCCATGGCCGCTCGCGCCTCGTGGCGTTGCTCTCCGAAGACGAAGGCGCGACCTGGCCCTGGAAGCGCGCCATCGAGGACAGCACCGCGCCGCCCGAGTTCAAGCCGCACGCCTCGTATCCCACGGCGATTCAGGCGCGGAATGGCGCCATTCACATCGTCTACACGTATACCCCGGTGGAGGGAGAATGCATAAAGCACGTAACCCTTTCCGAAGACTGGATTCGCGCCGCGGAATAATACGCGGGGAAGACAGTGCACGCCGGGACCTCCTCGGGTTCGCGGCACAGCGTAACGTTGGTCTACCAAGGAGAACCCCATGTTTGGAATCGGATTGGCCCTCGTGGCCCTCGGCATAACCTCCGGAGCGCCGGATCAGGTTATACTCCAGGATGTGCAGCACGTGACCGTGTATGGCGAGCCGGGACGCTTCGGCGGGTGGCCGGCGAATCACGGCATGTGGATCTGGGACAACGAAATCCTCGTGGGCTACAGTCGGGGCCACTACCTCGATCGCGGCGACCGGCACCATTTCGATCCCGAGAAGCCCGAAGAGCACCGGCTTGCCCGCAGCCTGGACGGCGGCCTCACCTGGACGCACGAGCACCCGGCGGACAACGGCGACCTCATCCCCGAGGACGGCGCGCTTCACGGGACGCCGCTGCCCGGCGTCACCGTGCCCGCCCCGACCGATTGCCCTGGCGGCATCAACTTCACCCACCCCGACTTCGCCCTGACCATGCGCATGAACAGCGTGCACGACGGCCAGTCGCGTTTCTACTACTCCTATGATCGGGGCAAGACGTGGGAGGGGCCCTTCAAGCTGCCCAGCTTCCATACGCCCGGGACCGCCGCCCGCACGGATTACATCGTCGAGGATGCCGATTCCTGCCTGTTCTTCAGCACCGCAGGCAAGGCGGATGGCCGCGAAGGGCGTCTCTTCTGCTTCCGCACCGACGACGGCGGTAAGTCGTTCCAGTTCGTTTCCTACATCGGTGAGGATCCCGGCCAGCCGGGCCATTTCGGCATCATGCCGTCGTCCGTTCGCCTCAATGAAAACGAGTTGATCGTCGCCGAACGCCACCGCGAAGGACCTATGCGGAACATCGCGCTGTACCGTTCCACGGATAACGGCAAGACCTGGACGCGCGAGGCGGACCCCGTGGATACGGTCGGCGCCGGCAATCCGCCGGCCATGATCAAGCTCGCGGACGGTCGCATCTGCCTGACCTACGGCTACCGCGCCGAGCCCTTCAGCATGTGCGCCAAAATAAGCGCCGATGGCGGCAAGACCTGGGGTCCCGAGCTCGTGCTGCGCAACGACGGCATCACCAAGGACATGGGCTACCCCCGCACCGTGCAGCGGCCGGACGGCAAAGTCGTCACAACCTACTACTTCGCGGACGGCAAGATCGGGCCGGAGCGAACCATCGAAGCCACCATCTGGATGCCCCCGGCGCCGTAAGGTGCGCGGCGCGTCACTGCAAATCCATCGCCTCCATCCGGCGCTGCTCCGCTTCGGCGTAGCGGCGCCGGATCATTATATACCCAATCCCGAAAATCGCGCCGATCAGTCCGCCGCCATAGGCCGTCGGATACCACGCGTCCCACGTCGCGCCCGCCGACCACAGGATCAGTCCCGCGAGCATCATCAGCGCGCCCAGAACCGCGAAAGCCGCCGTCCCCGCCAGCACCCCGCGGCGTCCCCGCCCGCGCGAAGCGAGCATGCCCGCCACGCCGCCCCAGATCCCGCCCGCGGCGCCGAGTATCCCAAAGACGACCCCGGCCCAGGCGCCGATGGGCCACGTTGAATCTGCTTCCCAGAGCGCCAGATTGCGAATCGTCACCGTGCCCGGGCCTTCGAAGCGGACCCCCAGCCGCGCGGCTTCCGCCTGGTCGCTGTCCTTGAAGAAGAACGGCGCAGATGTCGGTCGAAATGCCTGGGTCCCGCTAAACCGATCATTCAGCGCCCGCGAGAAATAGGCCTGCCCGCCCGAAACGACGTGCATCTCCAGGCAGGCGCCGCCCGCCGTAGACTCGCACGCCATCTCGGCTTCATAGACCAGCCGCCCGGGCAACGGCGCCGTAAGCGGCACTTCGGCAATCGTAACGGAGATCGACTCGCCGCCGGTATACGTCAGCCGCAGTGCTGGAATGCCGCCGGAATCGATCAGGTCGCTTTCGATGGCGTCCGGGGCCTCGAACGACGTCAAGTCCGCCTCGCCGATGCGCGCCAGAAGGTTTCCGTGCGAAAACGCGCCGGACACGGTCTCCGCGATCTGCGGGCGCCACGTATCGCCACCGCCGTTTGCGAGCGCCGCCGCGCACAGCATCAAGCTCCCGGTAATAAACGCGATCCTGGTTTTCATCACGTGTGCTCCTCTGTTTCCAGGCTTTCCCGGTGCGCGCGCAGCAGGCGCCGCGCCAGGTCCCGGTTCAATTCGCCCCCCGCGACCAACTGTCGAACCAGCTGCTGCATGGGGTCCCCATCGGATGCCTCTTCGAGCGCTTCGACCTTTGCGATGAGCCTATCGAGCCGGCTGCGCACGGTAGGGTACGACACCCCGTAGGTTTGCGCCAGGGCCTTGAGCGATCCGGACGCCAGGATGAAACGGCGTACGAAGTAGAGGTCTTCCTCCTCCAGGGCGAGAACCCAGGGGGGCGGGGTGGGGTGTTTCATACGATGCTCCATTAACTTTATTAACCTTCAATTCAATTATATTCAATATCACCAAATATGTCAACATTATTAAACCACGATTTAATAATATTTAAGCCCGCCGCCGGATCGGATTCCGGGGAGTGGGAATGGTATAGTACGAAAAGGGACGTGAATTCGCCTCCGAATACAGGGTTAAGGCCGCCAAATGAAGCTCGAAATCAACCGGGACGAACTCGAATCCATCATCCACCTCGGCGACATTACCGATCCCTGTCCCTATCTGTCCGATCGCGTCGCCACCTTCCGTTTCGGAAATGGCAAGCTCGCCGGCAGCCATTACGAACAGCTGCTGGACTGGGGCTATCGCCGCAACGGCAACTATGTGTATCGTCCCGTGTGCCGCCATTGCCGGGAGTGCTGGGTTTTGCGCGTGCCGGTGGAACAGTTTCGCATGAGCAAGTCGCAGCGCCGCGTATGGAACCGTGGACAGAAGCATTTTGAGGTTCGCTGGGGTTCCGCGCGGTACACGCCCGACAAAGCCGCCATGTACGAGCGTTACCTCGCCTGGCAGCATGGCACGAGCGAGGGCCCCATGGACCCCGATCGGTACCGTGCGTTTCTCGTGGACACCTGCCTCCGGCACGAGACCCTTGAAATGCAGTACCGGGTCGAGGGGCGCCTTGCCGGCGTCGGCATTGTGGACCGGCTCGAACACGCGCTGTCCACCGTGTATTTCTTCTTCGATCCCGATTTCTCGCACCTCAGTCCCGGCACCTGGTCGGCCCTCTACGAAATCCAGCAGGCCCGAGACTGGGGGCTGCGCCACTATTATCTTGGCTACTACATCGCCGGCTGCGGCTCCATGAGCTACAAGGCGCGTTTTCAGCCCTGCGAAATCAAACAGCCCGACACGCCCGGCTGGTCCCCCTACACGCCGACAGCAGTCCCGGAATGATACAAATCGGCGTCCCATTATAGGAATCGGGATTGGAATTCCCCGCCATATTCGCTCACGAACTTCCTTTGCGCATCGTGCGAACACCAGTCATGCCAGCCAGTTAGCCGGGCTGTCGCACCCAATATGGCGCTTCGGCGCGAAACTTGCTCCCTTGCTTCCGGGCAGTAGTCTCCGGTGAGGCGCGTCCAATCGCCTGGACGCCACGCAGGGTCCAGTTGCAGGGGAGGGGGCTCCTGCAACTGGACCGGGGGTGCGGACCATGCCGGCATTCATGACCGACCGGCGTTTTCGCCCGCCACGTGTCCCCGCGTAGCATCCCGGCTTGCATCACCCCGCAACGGTCCGTAGAATCCCTTGCAGGCGCAGCGCCAGCGGGGGCATTGATACTACCGACCGTGCGACAGGAGCCGGGCAGGCCTTGCATAATCACCTACCACGCAACATATTCCTTTTTTCGCTTTTCCTGCTCGCGGCGTTTGCGCGCGCGCAGGCCCCCGAGCGCGCGGATGCCGCCCCCGATTCCGTGGCGGAGGCTGCGCAACCGGCCCAGGGATCGCCCCGCGCGACGGTCCGCACCTTCTTCGAATCCATGCAGGCCTTCAGATCGGGGAATGAACTGCGCCTGCTTGATGCGGTGAATTGTCTCTATCTCGGCGACGGGCTCACGGATGACGTGCGCGTGAACCAGGGGGCGAGCCCCGCGCAGACGATTTACGCCGTGATGGAGCAGGTCCAGTTTGACCTTGGGGCCATCCCGGAGGCGCCCCAGGGCGACGACTATACCCTGCGGCTGGGCGCGGGCGATGGGGCGCCCGTGCTCTACCTGCACCGCTACGAAGACGATGGGCTCTGGCGTTTCAGTTCCCGCACCCTGGACCCGGCCCACCTCGATCGGCTCGCCGCGCACGCCGCGGAGCGCGCCAGCGCCAGCGAGCCGGAGTTGGCGCGTTTTGTTCCGCGGTTCCGCTCCCCGCGCGCGGCGCTGGAGGTTTTTATCAAGGGGATGCGCGGCGAAGACGGCTACACCCGCGCGGACGCGATCGGCGCCCTCGATCTTTCCGCGGTAAACCCGGTCGATCGGCCGGCGGTGGGGGAGAGCAAAGCCTCGGATCTCCTGGCGGTCATCGAGCGCACCCGGCCGGTCATTCTTGCCGAGATCCCGCCGGATTCGAGCGGCGAAACCTACGTCTATTTTCAGGATCCGTTGGGCGCGGGCAGTATCGTGCTGGCGCCATTGCCCGATCTGGACGAACCGGAATTGCGGGCCTGGCGCTTCACGAAGGGCACCCTCGAGCGCCTGGAGGCGCTGTACCTGAACTACCGGGACCAACCGCCGCTGGCCGGAGCGGGCGCGGCCTCCGCGCAGCGCCCCTGGTCCAACCGGATCCGGGACTGGATACATCAGTACAACCCGGCGCTCATGGAGTCGCCCCTGTACCTGCGGAACTACCAGTGGCTGGGCCTGCTGCTCCTCGTGGGGCTCGGGGTGCTCGTCAGCCGAATGCTCACACTCCTCGTCGGGGTGTTTCTGCGCTACTGGTTCCGGCGCAAGGGCTACGCCTACGACCGTCGCCTCGAGCGGGAATTCATTCTGCCGATCCGGATCTCGCTTATGGTCTGGGTCTGGCTCCTGGGCCTCACCCTGCTCGGCTTGAACCCCGCCGTGCTTCAGTATCTTCGCGTCGCCGCGTTCTTCGTGACCGCCGCCGGGGCCGTGTGGGCCAGCTACCGCCTGGTCGATATCGTCGGGCGCTACCTTTCCCAGCGCGCGCAGGCCACCCCCAGCAAGTACGACGACCTCCTCGTCCCCATTGTTGTGCGGACGCTCAAGATCTTCATCATCGTTGCCGGCATTGTCGCCTTCGCCTACCAGTTCACCACCGATCCGGCCGGGCTTATTACGGGCCTCGGCCTCGGCGGCCTGGCCTTTGCGCTTGCGGCCAAGGATGTCGTCGCCAACGTCTTCGGCTCCATCACCATTTTGATGGACCGCCCATTCCGCATTGGCGACTGGGTCACGATCGGCACTATAGACGGGACCGTGGAGGAGGTGGGTATCCGGAGCACCCGCATCCGGACCTTTTACAACTCGCTGATAACCGTCCCGAATTCCGCCATAACCAATACCCATATCGACAATATGGGCCGCCGCCGCTACCGCCGCATCAAGACAACGCTCGCGATCGCCTACGATACGCCGCCCGATGCCATTGAGGCGTTCTGCGAGGGCATCCGGGAGCTGATCCGGCAACATCCCTACACCCGCAAGGACTACTATCACGTCTATCTGAACGATTTCGGCGCATCGTCGCTCGACATCCTGCTATACTGCTTCGTCGAGACGCCTGATTGGGGGACCGAGCTGCGGGAACGCCATCGCCTGCTGCTGGATATTGTCCGGCTCGCGGCGGACTTGCGCGTGGAGTTCGCGTTCCCGACGCGCACGCTGTACATGCGCGAGGATGCCGCCCCCCAACGGGATATAACCTCGGATGAACGCGCCGCTTCCGGCGCGGAAACCGGTCTGCGCGCCGCGCGCGGCATTCTGCGCCGCCACGGCGGCCCGCCCGGCGTGATTCCGCCGCCGGTCTCCTACGAGCATCCCGAGTTCAATGCGCGCCCACAACATGGAGAAGACGACGATGAGTGACCCCGCCGACAAACAGCATGAAACGGCTCCGGAATGGCCCCCGCCGCCTTCCGTTCCGAAGGACGATCCCTACCCGCGCATGATTCTGGTTTGCTTCGCGCTGTTCCTATTGATCGGCATGGTGATCTTTGGGGTGCTGGTCGTGGACATGACCCAGCGCACGCAACGGCGTGTTGGGCCGCCGCCTCCCGCGTCCCAGCCCGCCGTGGAGGCGCCCGCCGCCGAAGGCTCAGGCCCCGGCTGACTCTTCCGCCGGAGCCAGGCCGATGCCCCACTGGTACACCGAACCCGGGCCGGATTCCGCTTTCGCCTGGTTTAACGCCTGTTCCAGCCGCGGGAGGAGGGTGTCCAAATCGCCGCCGTCCTCCGGAAGGCCCACAATGCTCGCGCTGAACGTCAGCTCAATGCCCGCGACCGCGGTGGCGATCGTCGCCAGTTGCTGCTGAATGCGGCGCGTGAGAATCGCGGCCCCCGCGCGGTTCGTCTCCGGGAGGAACAGGATGAATTTTCCGCCTTGATGCCGTCCCGCCGTATCCATCGCCCGGATGCTCGTCAAGATGACGCCCGCCAGGCAGGTCAGCAGCAAGTCGCCCATCGCCACGCCGCCATCCTCGTTCACAATCGAAAATGAATCGACATCCAGCATGACCAGGCTTGCTTCGCGCTTGTAGCGGGCGGCCCGAAGCAGCTCCTCCTCCAGTTCCTTTTCCAGCGCCGGCCGGTTCAGCAGCCGGGTCAGCGGGTCCACCCGCACCATCTCCTCGTAGGACCGGCGCCGTTCCAGCACGGCCTGAACCCGGGCCACGAGAATCACGGGGTCGAATGGCTTCGTGATACAGTCGTCCACCCCGCTCCGCAGCGCGCGGACGTGGCTCTCCGTCTGGCCTCCTTCGACCAGGTACAGGAACGGAATCTCGCGGGTCACGGGATTCATCATGCACTTCTCGCGCAATCGGGCTCCGTCCATATCCACGATTGCGTGTTCGGTTACGATGAGATCAACGGGCCCGTCCTTCAGCCGTTTCAGCGCCTCCCAGCCATCCGAGGCGGAACGCACCCGGAAATTGGCCCGCGTGAGATAATCGCGCATGAGGTGCAGCGCATTCGCATCGCCTTCCACTACCAGAACACTGCGCTGGCGGGCGTCGGGTATACTTGTCATTGGGTACTTCCTGTTACGCGGGGCGCGCCGCGCGCAATTCCTAATGGTGATCGTGACCGTGCGTCTCCGATGAGGCGCGATCCGCCGGGCGTCCCGCCAGCAGAAGCACCGCCGAGCCGCAGACGCCCGCAACCAGACTGGCCGCAAGCGTCCCTACTTTCGCTCCGGTAAGCATCTCCACCACGTGGCTCGCGGTCTCCACGGAGCCGTGGCCCGCGTCGTGGCCCGCCGGGAAGGCCAGCCCCCCGATAAACAGCGACATCGTAAATCCGATGCCCGCAAGCCACGACACGCCCCAGAGCTGTAACCAGCGGACACCCTGGGGCAATTCGGCCAGGCCGGACCGCACCGCAAGCCACGACGCCCCCATGATACCCGCCTGCTTGCCAAGCAGCAACCCCGCCGCGACACCGAGGGTTACGGGCTCCAGCAGCAGCGACCCAAGCTGTGAAAACTCGAGATGCACCCCGGAATTTGCGAAGGCGAAGATCGGCATGATGATGAAAGCCGTAATCGGGTGCAGCTTGTGTTCGATGCGTTGCAAGGGAGCCTCCACGTGCACGCACTCCTCCTCGATCGCGCGCACGACGCGCTGCTGCTTTGAATTGACCTGCAATGCGCTTTCACTTCGCTCGGCTTCACGGAACCGGTCGAGCAATTGGCCCACCCGGCTGATAAACAGGGGCGACTCGTAGCGGGCATCGGCCGGAATCGTGAAGGCGAAAAGCACACCCGCGACCGTCGCGTGTACGCCCGAGAGGAAGAACTCCACCCAGATGACAACAAACATAAGCGTGAACACGAGCGCGTTGCGCACCCCGATCCGCGCAAAGAAGAACGAAAGCACGATCATGCCCAACCCCACGAGGAGCGGGCGCGTGGCGATTGTATCCGTGTAGAACAGCGCGATTACCGCCACGGAACCGAGGTCGTCCACGATGGCCAGCGCGATAAGAAACACCGCCAGGGAGGGCGGGACGCGCCGCGTCAGAAGCCCCAGGATCCCCGCGCAGAAGGCGATGTCCGTGGCCATGGGAATGCCCCAGCCCGGCGCGCCATCGCCTCCGATGTTGATCGCGCTATAGATGATCGCCGGGCACGCCATGCCCCCGATCGCCGCGAGAATCGGGAGTAGCGCCTTCCGGAACGACGCCAGTTCCCCCACCAGCAGCTCCCGCTTGATTTCCAGCCCCACCATGAAGAAGAAAATCGCCATGAGCCCGTCGTTCACCAGGTGGTGGAGCGATTTCGCGATTACTTCCCCGTGAATATAGAAGCCGAGGTTGACATGCCAGAGTTCCGCGTACCACTCGTATACCGGAACACCGAGGACCTTAATGCCGCAATTCGCCAGGAAAAACGCGCTGGCCGAGGCCGCCAGCAGGAACACCGCCGCCATCGCGCCGTGGTGCAGCAACTTCTGCAGCGTGGAGACCTGGTCAAGCGGCGGCGGATTCGGGGACTTGGCTCTCATTCCAATAAGGTTCCTGACTGGTCGGGTATCGCCGGCTGAACCGCCTGGCCGCCACGGATTGCGGGCCGGGCCGTAAGCCTGTGGCTCGACATCGGCTGAGGCGCGTATTCTTGTGCATTCAATGGAGTAGTGTCAAGCTACTTTTGCGTTCCATGCGTGTGCGGCGGGGTCTGTCCGCGCCGCACCGTTGCGCCGGCCCGGCCATTGGCGGAGGCCGCCGCGCACCCGTTGCACTCCCTCAAATGCTTGGTATATACTGGGGCTCCCATGGCGGGTACAGCAGTTCGATCGCCGCCTGGCGGCGTACGGTACGGCTCCAGGGCGCGGCGATTCAGGTTCGGGGATGCTGCTCTGGGGGGCCCGCATCACGCACGGAGAATGTCATGAGTAGTGCCACAATAACGGTGGGCGATAAGGAAAACACCTTTCCTTCTTTCGTCGGGTCGGAGAACGAGGTCGCCATTGATTGCACGCACCTGCGCAAGTCAACCGGCGCCATCACCTACGACCCCGGTTACGGCAACACAGGATCCTGCAAGAGCGCTATCACATATATTGACGGCGAAAAGGGAATCCTGCGGTACCGCGGCTACCCAATCGAGGATCTCGTCGGGCGGCTTCGATTCTCCCAGGTCGCGTACCTCCTCATTCATGGCGAATTGCCCGATGAGGCCCAGTTCCGAAGCTGGCGCGACGAACTCACCCGCAACAGCCTCGTGCACGAGAGCCTGCTGAAGTTCTTCGACCACTTCCCGGTCACCGCGCACCCCATGAACATTCTGGCCTCGATGATTTCGTCGATGTCGTCCTTTTACCCCTATGACGCCGAGGACGAACAGCACATTAACCTCAACGTCATGCGCCTGCTGGGCCAGGTAAAGACCCTCGCCGCGTTTTCCTACAAGAAATCCGTCGGCCAGCCCGTGGTCTACCCGCTCAACGAACTGAGCTACGCCGGCAATTTCCTGCGCATGATGTTTGCCCAGCCCACCGAGGAGTACGTTGTCTCGCCCGTGCTTGAAAAGGCCCTCGACGCCCTTCTCATCCTGCACGCGGACCACGAGCAGAATTGCAGCACATCCACCGTCCGCATGGTCGGCAGCAGCCGGGCCAACCTCTACGCCTCGATCTCGTCCGGCGTTAACGCGCTCTGGGGGCCGCTGCACGGCGGCGCCAATCAGGCCGTGCTCGAAATGCTCGAACAGATCCAGGCCGACGGCGGCGACTACAAGAAGTACGTTGAAAAGGCCAAGGACAAGGACGACAGCTTCCGGTTGATGGGATTTGGCCACCGCGTATACCGCAACTTCGATCCGCGCGCCAAGCTGCTTCGCGCCTCCTGCGACGCCGTGCTCAATGAACTCGGCATCAACGATCCGCTCCTCGATATCGCCAAGAACCTCGAGGAAATCGCCCTGCACGACGATTTCTTCATCGAGCGAAAGCTCTACCCGAATGTCGATTTCTACAGCGGCATCATCTACCGCGCGCTCGGCATCCCCACCGAAATGTTCACCGTGCTCTTCTCGATCGGGCGCATGCCCGGCTGGATCGCGCACTGGCACGAAATGCGCGCCGATCCCGACTTCCGCATCCACCGCCCGCGCCAGATTTACGTCGGGCCAACCCTGCGCCGCCTGGATTCCTGACCCCGCCCCGCGCAATAGCCATCGAAGTACTTGCCGCCCGGTAGCGACGAACACGCTGCCGGGCGTTCTTGTATGGCGCGCCCCGCGCATAGCCCGCTTGAACCGGCGCGGCCGCGCGCGGCACACTCTAAGCACAGGCCATAGCGCCGCGCCCGCGGCAAACGGAAAGGCAGCGCAACGTGTCCCTGAAAAACCGCCTGGCCGCCTGGTTCGGCAAAGAGAATCCCGCCGGCGCGGAAAGCTCCGTTGCGGCCGGAACCGAGGAAACCGAAGCAGCCCCGCCGCCGCCCGCCTCCGAAGCAACCGATGGCCCGGCCATGCCCGCGCAGGATTTTCCCGAGCCCGCCTCCCTGCACGAGCTGGCGGCGATTACGGGATCCGCCGGGCGCATCGAGGCCGCGTTGGAGAAGGGCGCGGATCCGGCGCTCCGCGACAGCGAAGGGAGGACCCCGCTGCACATCGCGGCCATGAATGGGAACGCCGAGTTAATCGATTTGCTCAGCGGCCACCTGATTTCGGTGGACCCCTACGACAACTACCGGATATCGCCGCTCCTCTACGCCCTCCGCTCGCCGCATCCCGGGGCGCCGGAAGCCGCGACGCGCCTCATCGCGAAGGGCGCCGTGCTCACGCTCAATGTGGCCTTCCGCATGGGCGACCTGCACCTGATCAACCGCCTTTTCTCCGAAAACAAAGACGCCCTGAAGTCCTGCAAGGCTCCCGAGGAACTCCTCACGGACCTGGTGGCGGCGATTCGCGGCGCGTGCGACGAGAAAATCGCCGCCAGGAATGCCCGGGGCGACGACGCGGCCGTGGAAGCCATCGAATCGGAGGTAATCGAACGCTACCTGCCCGTCATCCACCGCGTCGCCGATCAGGGTGTTCACCCGGATACCTTCGATATGGCCGGCCGTCCCGCGCTGTTCGAGGCGATCCGGTTTTCGAGCACCGTCCTCGCGGAATTCCTCCTGAAACTCGGCGCCGATCCCGATTTCGAAGCGGCGGACGGCCAAACACCGGCGCAGGCCGCCGGCGGCGCGCACCCGCGCATGCAGGCCCTGTTTCAGGAGTGTGGCGCGGAGTAGACTTAAGGATTCGCGGAAAGTCGCCATGAGCAAGATAGCCCTCAAAATCCGCGGCATGGACTGCGCCGAGGAAATCGCCATCATCAAACGCGCGCTCGCGGGCCAACTCCCCGAGTCTTCTCTCTCCTTCGATCTGATGAATGGCCGCCTCTTCGTCGAGGCCGGCGGGGAGGAGGTCCCGGCGATCATTGCCGCCATCAACGGGACCGGCATGCGGGCCATCCCCTGGGCCGATCATGTGGCGCGGCAGCAGGCCGGCGATTCTTTTTGGGAGGCCCACGGGCGAAGCCTCAGCGCCGCCGCCAGCGGCTTGTTGATCACCGCCGGATACCTCGCGCACGCCGCGCAGGCGGGTCCCCTTGCCGCCTTGGCTGGTGGGGGCGACGAAGGCGGCTACCCGGTATTCTCCATCGCCGCATTCGTGTTTGCCATCGCGACCGGGGGCTGGTTCATCTTCCCCAAGGCCGTATATGCGGCGCGCGCGATGCGCCCCGATATGAACCTGCTCATGGTAACCGCCGTGATCGGGGCCGGCATCCTCGGCGAGTGGTTTGAGGCCGCGACCGTCACCTTTCTCTTCGCGCTGGCCCTGCTCCTCGAATCCTGGAGCGTCGGCCGCGCGCGAAGGGCGATCGGGGCACTTATGGACATGGCGCCCGCCACCGCGCGCTACATCTGCCCGCATGACGGCGATATTGAGACGAAGCCCGTCGCCGATGTGCCGCCCGGCGTCACCGTGCTGGTGCGGCCCGGCGAGCGCATCCCGCTGGACGGGACCGTGACCCGGGGCGAGACCACCGTGAACCAGGCCCCAATCACCGGTGAGTCCGTTCCCGTTTCCAAGGGCCCCGGCGATACCGTCTACGCCGGCACAATTAATGAGGACGGGGCCATTGAGTTTCGATCCACGGGAGCGGCGGAGGACACCACCCTCGCGCGCATCGTGCGCATGGTGGAGGAGGCGCAGCAGCGCCGGGCCCGGTCGGAACAGTGGGTGGAGACCTTTGCCCGCTACTACACGCCCATCATGATGGCGCTCGCCATCGCCGTCGCCGTGCTGCCGCCCCTGACCTTCGGTGGAGACTGGAGCGCGTGGTTCTACCAGGCCCTCGTGCTCCTCGTAATCGCTTGCCCCTGCGCCCTCGTCATTTCGACGCCGGTCAGCATCGTCGCCGGCCTCAACACCGCCGCCCGGGCGGGCGTCCTCGTCAAGGGCGGCGTTTTCCTCGAGGCTCCATCGCGTATCCGCGCCATTGCGCTCGACAAGACCGGAACCCTCACCCGGGGCCGCCCCGAAGTCCAGCGGATCGTTCCCCTCAACGGCCACACCGAGAAGGAAGTCCTGGAACGCGCCGCCGCGCTGGAGCAGGGCAGCGAACATCCGCTTGCCCGCGCCGTGCTCGCGCGCGCGCATGCCGCCGGCGTCGCGCCACCCGCCGCCACGGGCTTCCAGGCGCTCCGGGGCAGGGGCGCCGAGGCCCAGATCAACGGGCGTGATTTCTGGATTGGAAGCCACCAGCTGCTGCACGAGAAGGGCGCGGAGACGCCCGGCATCCACGACGCCGCGCTCGCCATGGAGGATGCCGGGCACTCCGTGATCGCCCTCGGCAACGACGACCACGTATGCGGCCTCATCAGCGTGGGCGACGCCGTGCGTCCGGATGCCGCCGAGGCCGTGCGCGCCATGAAGGACGCCGGGATCGATCACGTCGTCATGCTGACGGGCGATAATCGCGGAACCGCCCAGGCCATCGCCGAGCTCGCTGGCGTGGACGATTTTCGCGCGGAGTTGCTTCCCGAGGAGAAAGTCGCGGCCGTTCGCGACCTGGTGGCGCGGTATGGCCAGGTCGCCATGGTGGGCGACGGCGTGAACGATGCCCCGGCCATGGCCGAAGCAAACCTCGGCATCGCCATGGGAGCCATGGGGACCGACGTCGCCATCGAGACCGCTGATATTGCCCTCATGGCCGACGACCTGGAAAAGATCGCGTGGCTCGTGCGCCATTCCCGCCGCACCCTGGCGGTCATCAAGCAGAACATCGCCTTTGCGCTCGGGCTCAAGCTGCTGTTCGTCCTGCTGGCCATGGGGGGATGGGCGACGCTGTGGATGGCGATCGCGGCCGACATGGGCGCTTCCCTGCTCGTGATCTTCAATGGTCTGCGCCTGCTTCGGGATCCGGCCGCGACCTCCTCCTGACCCGCGATGTTTGGCGAACTTGACTCCGGAGAGGACGCCCGGCGAATATACCGTCGGAGAGCAGCGGGCAGAGTCGAGGCAGTGTCCGCCGAGGAGATCGCCCATGTTTGGCAGGACCGGTCTGTACAGCATCTTATTTGTGGCGCTTGTTGCCGCGGCGCTCGCCATCGCCGCCAGTTCCGACAACCGGCCTGACCCCGCCGCAAGCGCGGAAGAGGCCAAACCAATCCAGCCCGGATCCGCCCTGCCCGATGTGGACGTGCGCACGGAAAGCGGGGAAACCGTCAAGATTACGGCGGCCCTCGCAGGCAAACGCGCCGCCATCGTCTTCTACCGCGGACACTGGTGTCCGTTCTGCGTCAAGCACCTTGCCGAGCTGCGGAAAATCGCCGCCGAACTCGCCGGCATGGACGTCCAGTTGGCTGGCATATCCCCCGACAAGCCGGAATACCTTGTGGAGGCGAAAAAGAAGGCCGATCTCGACTTCCCGATCTATTCGGACAGCCGATTGGACCTGGCGCGGGCCATGGGCGTCGCCTTCAAGCTCGATCCAGAAACCGCAAGCCGCTACCGGGATCACCTCGTGGAAAGCACCGGCCACGATACCGGCCAGCTGCCGGTTCCCGCCGTGTTTCTCATTGATGAATCGGGCAAGGTCGCGTGGGTCTTCTCCAACCCGGACTACAAAGTGCGGCTGTCCAACGAGGATCTCATCGCCGCCGTGAAGAAAGCGTTCTGACCCAGTTCGAGGCTCCGATTCTCCGCCGCCAGCGCAGACTCGGATCCGAAACGGCCTCCGCTCCGAAAATACACCTTTCAGCATCACCACAACCGCCTCAAGCAAACCAGATTACAACTTTTCTCCCAAGGAAGCGTCAAAGGCTGGGAGCGCAGGCGTCCCCGCCTGCCAGGCGGCGCAGCCGCCGTCCATTTTCATCCTTAAGGGGTGAAGCAAAGCGTCATGAACGCCTGCTTAGATCTGCGAATAGGGGAGGGGCCGGAGGATACGGCTGTGGATGTTCGAGACCGTATCCTTGTACTGCGGGTCCGCGCTCAGCGCCTTCCACTTGTCGTTCGCGCCAAACGCCGCCCAGCTCGCCTCGCGGTCCGCGAGATCGTCGAACACGAGCATGTACGTCAAGTTCGGGAGGCGCGACCCGATCAGCGCTTCGCCAAAGAACACGGGGGTGAGGCCCGTCTCCCGGAATATCGCGATTTCGCCGCCCTCGTTGAACATCTCGATCTTCTTGATGGCGGCCTTCTCGCTGTGGCTCTCGTAGATCCTCAACTCGAAAATGCGTTCCTTCCTCTCCGGAACTTCCAGCGCCGGCATCCCGCTGAACGAAACCAGCAGGCTGCTCTCCTGCCGGTAGTACCCCGGCCCCGGCAGCGCCGCGTCCACAAAGCCCGCGCCCGCGCGCAGGTGCTCGGCGTCGGCGGCCAGGGCGCGGTTGGCCGTGGCCGCGGATTCCAGGCTGGCGTGCGGCAAGAGCACCTCCACCGCCGTCCATTCCCCGCCGAAGACCCCCGTAAACACGCCCACCGGCCCGATACCCAGCCGGTTCCACGCGGGAATCGCGGCCTGCTCCAGGTAGTCATGAATCGCGCCGGAACGCCCGCCCGGGAGCAGGTGGTAGAGCCGGTGTTCGTAGTACTGTCGGGCCATCGGTTTCTCCTGGGCCGCGCTTTCGGCCGTGGCAAGGGCCGCGCCGGCCAACGCCGCGCCGGCGAGGAATTCACGTCGTTCCATGGGGTAGCCTTTCCACAAGCGGGCGGGGCGCCCGGTTTATTGCCGCTGTTGGTCCGCAATCTCCACGCGGCGCACCTGGACCATCAGCCGTTTCACCACGTAGTAGCCGCAGCACAGCGCGATGATAAGCGCGGCAATACTGAAATTCATCATCGGATCGATTTCACTGTAGTCGATGATGATCACCTTCCGCGCCACGGCGATAATCGCCACAAGCAGCACAACTTCCACGTAGATCGTGTTGTTCTCGACATAAATCCGGATCGTCTCAAAAAGCTCCAGCCCGATGACCACCATCAGGTAGAAGCCAAAGATCTCGAGCATGTTGTCGATATCCAGCAGCAGAAACGGCGGCGCCACGATCTGTTGATACATGATGACCCCCAGCTCGACCGTCGAAATGATGATCGTGATCATCATCATGGCGAGCAGCGAAAGCACCACACTGCGCTCAAGCAGCCGAATAAACTCAATCATGGCCTCAGTTACCCCTTCTGTGTCGTTCGGTCCCCCGCAACCCCGCGCGCTACGCGGGTCCCGCGTAGTGTAGCATACATTCATCCCGCGAATCGGGCCGTGTTATACTGCCGCCATTGGCAGGAGCAACCCCATGCGCGAGGATCAGGACAAGACGCCACCCGAATCCGGCGCCCCCGCGCCCGGCTGGTCGGACATCCCCACCCGCGGGCTTGAGCCGGACAGCGCCCCGCCCGCGCCCCGCCGCACCTTTGACCCCGCCCTCGCCGAAACCGAACCGCCCACGATCTTCGACGACGCCGCGCCCCGCGCTCCGCGGGCGTTGCGGCTCGGCCTCGGTGGCCCCCCGCGCGAACTGCCTCCCGGATACATCATCGACGAGCGCTTCGAGGTGGTCCGCCGCCTCGGCGCCGGCAGCACCGGCACGGTCTACCTCGTGAACGACTTGCGCCTCAAGGATCGCAAGGCCCTCAAGCTCATGCACCCGCCCCTCGGCGACCGCGAGGCCGCCGCCCGGCGCTTCATATCCGAAATCAAGACCCTCCAGCAGCTCAGCCATGAGAACATCATCCGCGTCTACGACTACGGGCAGACCGAAGAGGGCGGGCGCTCGTTTTTCACCATGGAATATATCGACGGCGTCAGCCTCGCCGACCTCCTCAAGAAAAAGGGCGGGCGCCTGCCACTCGATCGCGCTGCCGCGCTCATGCAGCAGATCCTCGAGGCCCTCGCCTGCGCCCACGCCCAGATGGCCCACCGCAACCTCAAGCCTGTGAATATCATGGTCCGGCCCACCGGGCGCGCGGTCCTGCTCAACTTCGGCGTCTTCACCTCCGCCAGCAGCGCCGGCCTCGCCCAGCCGACCGCCCCCGCGCTCCCCTCGCACTACCTCGCCCCCGAACAGCGCGAAAACCCCGATTGCGCCGACGCCCGCAGCGACATCTACGCCGCCGGCGCCATCTTCTACCAGATGATCACCGGCCAGGTCCCCCTCGCCGATGCGCTACCGCCCTCGCGCGTCATGCACGGCATCCCCCGCCGCGCCGACAAGGCCGTCATGAAAGCCCTCGCCGAGCGCCCCGAAGATCGCCACCCCACCTGCCAGGCCATGATCGCCGCCATCAACCGCGCCCTGACACCCGGCCCCCCCATCGCGCGCATCGCGGCCATCGTGTTCGTACTCATCGCTCTCGCCGTGGGCGCAAGTGTGCTCTGGTGGTGGTAGGGGCGCCTGGTTTTCAAGTATCTGGCTATCCGTCGAACAGGGATTGAATTGTGGTATGAAAAGGAGAGTAATCGCCGTTTGGGTCTGGCAGAAGGTATCTTTCTACAAAATTGAGCAGGTCTGCCTCTGTTAATGCCGCGTCCAGGAACGGCTCAATGGCGCCCATGCGCATGCTGTTCAGTTTCGGTATTCCGAGTCCGAGGCGCCGGATGGTCGTTTTCGCGCCCTCGTCCCCGTCGTCTGCGGGCCTGATCTCTCCGTTGCCCAGGAAAGCGAACCGCGCTTCGCATCCGGAATCGAGGGGCGACACCAGAAGATCCGGGTCATGCCAATCTCCCTTGAGATTTCCGCAGTGGCGGGGCTCGCCCGGGCACAACCGGTCCTGGCACGAGCAAAGCATATTCGTAAAGTCGAGACCATCGACGCTGCCGTCGCACTGTGGGACGAGATGCTCGATATGCCGGTCGCCCTCGGTCAAGCGGCGCTCACAGTAGCAGCATATGGATCCCTGCTCCCGCAATAGTGCTTCCAGGAGCGCAGCCTTTTCCTCCCCCCGAAGCGCGTCGCAGGTCGGTTTCCAATTGTCATTGGACAGCGCTTTCCATGCCGCCAATTCCGGCGGCTCTTGCCCCTTTTGGATGAACTTCACTTGCCAATGAGCTCCATCCGCTTAATTAGCACGCCGGCTTTCACCAGGTCAGAATCTTCACCGATTTCACTTTTGAGTTTTTTGATTTCACTTTTGGCACCCTCAAGCTTGTTCTGATCTATGAGCGCGTAGATTTCAGTTAGTCGAGCGGCGATCTCGGTTGGACGGGTGGTTCCCAACCCCATGAGGTCTTCCAGTACTCGATCCGCCGTCTTGCCGTAGTGATCGTGCGCTCTGCGTAACTCCAGGCCCCGCTTCCCGCGCGTTAGCAGAAACAAGTAGTCATCAGGCCTTACGTGCGTGATTACTTGCGGAGAGTGGGTGGTAAGGAGAAACTGGCAATTTGGAAAAGTCTCGCGCAACTTCGGAATGACCTCGCGCTGCCATTCCGGGTGTAGGTGAAGGTCGATTTCATCTATAAGCACGATACCGGCTCCCTCTAAAGGGTTCTTCAGCGCTGGACTGGCGATGGATAGGCGGCGGGCCAGATCGCCAATCATGGCAAAGAGGCATTTCTCGCCATTCGACATCTGCTCGACGCGAAGCTTCTGGCCCTGTAGATCGACCTCCATCCGCAACGGATCGCGCTTCACCGAAATGCCGGTTATAGAGGGCAGGAACTTCGAAATTGCCCGGCGTACCGCATCGAGTTGTGGGTCCGATTGAAACCCCGCCGCATCGGCCCGGCTTTCGTTCTCCAGGTCCTCGCGATTGCGGTACCACTCAAAGAATGAGCGGAAACTCGTCCCGCCCAACAGCGCTTCGTCGTAGGCTTCGAGTAGATCAAAATTGTGCGCCGTTCGTATTCTGAGCGGGATATCCATCACGACACGGTTTACGGGATAATAAACCAGCACCGGAATATTGCAGAAGCCGCCGGTTTCCCCGATGTTGTGCCGGACTTCGTCCGCCCAGGTGTCCAGCTGACAGAAGTCGCTTTTCAACGTCGGATGATGGGGTTCCTCCTTCGCATTGCGGCCCCGCCGCGCCTGGACGAGACGCCACTCCAAGGTATTCTCCCCATCACGTCCTGGCGCCTGGCATACCAACTCGAGGTGGGCATAGGCTTTGTCGTTTAGAATATCGTTTTCGGGGAGTTCGTTTCCCGTCGCATCGGCGGACTGAATACGCGCGATCACCCACGAGAGCATCAGCGCGGCGGCATCGAGAACGGTGGTCTTGCCCGCGCCATTTATGCCGACAAAGACATTCAGATTCGGATCGAGGTCTATTTTTGCATGTCGGGCGCTTCGATAGTGGTTGAACTCAAGGGTTGAGATTTTCATGCCGAAATCCTGCCTCTTTTGCAAGCACACGACCCTGCGTCACGGCCACCTTCTATAGACTGAATATAACATGCTCACCGTATAGAAGTCCCTTTTGTCTCCCTACGTGGCCTTCGGCTCGTCACTGTTGTTGCAGTCCACGGCCATTTTCGCCACAACCCTGTGTTGCGGCCCGTCGGTATCGAACACCTCGGCATTTCATGGGTCCGTAGGCATGGAAAGGATAGCATCAAACCCCTTCACGCCCTCCAGTAATACGTCGCGCGGTATTGGCCGATCCCGAGGTGGCAGGTGAGAAAGTTTCTGGGCATGGGTTTATCCAGCACCGGCGCGTTAGTCGAGGGAAGGAGGGGGCCAATCGGCTCGCCATCATAACGAAGGCTACCGGAAACGGACGGACTTGTGGGACAATCAGACGTTGGCCCAACGCGTCTTATTTTGGGAGACATCGGATGATACGGCTACGGAAGCAAAAGGCTGAGGGCCGAAGACTTTCGCGCTGGGAGTTTGCCGTCGTGATGGCGCTTCTGGCCGTCTTGGTCCTTCTTTCAATCGGCCTGTTGCCACGACTGGCGCAGGAGCGACGGTACTGGTCGTGCCAGGCAAATCTTAAACAGATCGGCCAGGCATTGTCGATGTATACCAACGAATCCAGGGGCGAAATGTTTCCCCTGCCGAAAGTGAAGGACTGCAACGGCGTCATCCAACCTTTGAACGGCGCCATGGATTTCGCTTTACTCTACCCTGACTATTTGACCGACATGGACCTGTTCGTCTGCCCATCGTACGACTTTGGAAAAACTGCGGTGGAAGTGTGGGACGAAGGCGGAACCAGCAATCCGCGCTGGGAACGCGTGGAAGGCTTCAGCGGCAACGGTGTGGTCGATCCTTGTGAAGTACTTGGTTCACCGTACTACTACTACGGGTTCGCGTTTTCCGATTTGATGTTCGGTCCTTGGGACCGACGCGAGGACGCCGATCCAGAGGACTACGTGCCCAATGAACATATGATTAAGGGTTGGGGGCGGTCCGTGCAGGTGACAGAGCAGTATCATCCAAAAATTCACAACATGCGATTCCGATTGGCTACCGTTTCGTTGGCGGAGAAGCTGGCGTCGGGCAGGATCGATGCTTCGGCGCGTGGATGGGATATGGAATATCCAAGCGGGAAGGCGCTTCGCCTCCCGATCGGGTCTTCCATTCCCATTCTTCGAGAAGGTGCAGAAAGATTCTATCAACGCGATATTGGAAACCCGGGCGAATCTCAGGTCGTTCGGGCAAAGATCGTGGTGCTCCACGAGGACGTCGCACACTCCAGGGCGCTCTTGCCGAATACGGTGCGCCAGGGCAATGTCCTTTACATGGATGGACATGTAGAGAGCCTGAGCTTGTGGAAGGGTGCAGTGTTTCCCTACAACGAACCGGGGCGAATTCTCCGTGAGGCCGCTGCCGGGACGCTGGGGCTTCCTGAAGGTTACACCACCCCGACTTCTTCCGGTAGGGGGTGATGTTGGAAGATGCCGAGAGGTTTAGCGCGTGCTAAAGGTCGATCGGGGGTTGTGGCGTCTCTTGGCCGATTCTGCTCTCTCGCCCTCACGCCCCAAGCCCGCAAACATTGACTATTCCCGCGCCCGGATGCCATGATCATCCCAACGCGCCGGGCGGCGGTGGAATACCCCGCTCCGCCCGCGTGTTACCCTCGTTAACCACGCGCCCGCTGGCCCGCCACCCGTGCCGCCGCAGGGCTTTACGCATACCCGAATCCGGAGGTTTCCCCCCATGGCTGTTTCGCCCACCGAGTATCAGGTTTTCGCCGAAGGCCAGGAAGAGGCGCGCATTACCCGCGCGCCGTTCCCGAACTCGAAGAAGATCTATGTGGAGGGATCCGATCCGTCCATTCAAGTGCCCATGCGCGAGATCACGCTGTCGCCCACCGAGGCGGGGCGGAACAACGGCGTGGCGGGGATCAATCCGCCGGTGACGGTGTATGACACGTCGGGGCCCTACTCGGACCCGGCGGTGGATATCGACGTGCGCAAGGGCCTCGCGCCGCTGCGTCAGGCGTGGATCCTCGGCCGGGGCGATGTGGAGGAGCTGCCCGCCATCACGTCGGAATACGGCCTGAAGCGCGAGCGGGACCCCAAGCTGGAGAACCTCCGCTTCCACCGCAGCCGCAAACCCCTCCGGGCGAAGGCGGGACGTTGCGTCACCCAGATGCACTATGCGCGGAAGGGCATCATCACGCCCGAGATGGAATTCATCGCTATCCGCGAGAACGAGCGCCACGAACTGGCGCTCGAAATGCTCAAGGAACAGCACCCCGGCATGAACTGGGGCGCGAACACGCCCACGGGCAAAATCACCCCGGAATTCGTGCGCGATGAAGTGGCACGGGGGCGTGCGATTATCCCCGCCAACATCAACCACCCGGAAATCGAGCCCATGATCATCGGGCGGAATTTCCTGGTGAAAATCAACGCCAACATCGGCAACTCCGCCGTGTCCAGCTCCATCGAAGAAGAGGTGGAGAAAATGGTGTGGTCCATCCGCTGGGGCACCGACACGGTGATGGACCTCAGCACGGGCAAGAACATCCACGAGACACGGGAATGGATCCTGCGCAATTCGCCCGTGCCCATCGGCACGGTGCCCATCTATCAGGCCCTGGAGAAAGTGGGGGGGGCGCCCGAGGATCTCACGTGGGACCTCTTCCGCGATACTCTCATCGAGCAGGCCGAGCAGGGCGTGGATTACTTCACCATCCACGCCGGGGTGCTGCTCCGCTTCGTGCCCATGACCGCCAAGCGCATGACGGGCATCGTGAGCCGCGGCGGCTCCATCATGGCCAAGTGGTGCCTGGCCCACCACAAGGAAAGTTTCCTCTATACCCACTGGGACGACATCTGCGACATTATGGCCGCGTATGACATCAGCTTCTCCATCGGCGACGGGCTCCGGCCGGGCTCCATCTACGACGCCAACGACGAGGCCCAGTTTGCCGAGCTGAAGGTGCAGGGCGAGCTCACCAAGCGCGCCTGGGCGAAGGATGTGCAGGTCATGAACGAGGGCCCCGGCCACGTGCCAATGCACATGATCAAGGAAAACATGGACAAGCAGCTCGAATGGTGCGGCGAAGCGCCCTTCTACACGCTGGGTCCGCTGACGACCGACATCGCGCCGGGCTATGACCACATCACCTCCGGCATCGGCGCCGCCATGATCGGGTGGTACGGCACCGCCATGCTCTGCTACGTCACCCCGAAGGAACACCTCGGCCTGCCCAACAAGGACGACGTGCGCGAGGGCGTGGTGACCTACAAGATCGCCGCCCACGCCGCCGATCTGGCCAAGGGCCACCCCGGCGCGCAGATCCGCGACAACGCCCTGAGCAAGGCGCGCTTCGAGTTCCGCTGGGAAGACCAGTTCAACCTGGCCCTCGACCCCGAGCGCGCCAAGAGCTTCCACGACGAGACCCTGCCTGCGGAGGGCGCAAAAATCGCCCACTTCTGTTCCATGTGCGGCCCCAAATTCTGCTCCATGGAGATAACCCAGCAGGTCCGCGACTACGCCGCCAAACTGGGCCTGGCCGACGATTCCGCCGCGATCGAGGAAGGCATGCAGGCCAAGGCGGCGGAGTTCAAGGAAAAAGGGAGCGAGATCTACACCTAGGCGGGGCATAGTACAAGATCGCGGGGACCGGGTCCGGAGTTGCGACTTGATTTGCGCGCATCCGGCGCCACCGGTAGGCTTTTGGGCCAGTAAACACCGATATCGACCTTACCCCTGCTCCGAAATTTCAAAAGAAGCCACGGGCGCCACGTTCAAGCTCCGCGGCTCCGCCGCGAAGGCTTGAGCGTGCGAGACTCCAGTTGAAGGACAACAGTCAGGGGCAGCATTTCATCCTTAGCGGGTGATGCAACACGTCATCAGCGGCTGCTCCGAAAATATCCGTCTCACCATACCCATCTCTGCCTCATGCAAACCACGTTACAGCGCGTGTAAACATGGAAGCGTCAAAGGCTGGGAGCGCAGGCGTCCCCGCCTGCCAGGCGGCAAAGCCGCCGTAATTTTCATTCTCAGCGGGTGACGCAACGCGTCATGAGTAGTTGCTCAACGCTCACCAGTTTTTCGCCAGCCCGCCACCGCAATCGCGGTAACCGCCATGCCGGCAAGCGCCGATACGGTCGCCACGGACCACGGGAACCCCTTTTCCTGCGGAACGGCCTTGGAAGTCGCCGCGGCAATCTCGAATGCGAGCTTACCTTCCGGCCCACCGTGCGGCTCGGATACGAGCTCTTCCTGATAGTTCTCCGCATACCCCAGTGAATCATACCACGGCGGCAGGGAGTGTAATTGCAACTTGATCCATCAGTGATCGAGTTCCAACTTCATCACCAGCGGTGAAAATCCGGCGTCTTCGTAAAACGCCAGCGCGTCCGTGTTTTTCGAGTAGACACTCAACTGAATACGACCCAGCGCATGCTCGGAAGCCCAACCGCGCACAGCTTCAAGCAGTGCGCGGGCAATGCCCCGCCTGCGATAGGCCTCCGCGACTACCAGATTGTCGATCCTGGCTATCCGGGCGGGCTTAAACATGGGATAGGGCGGCGCTTCTTCTTCAGTCACATCCGCGAGCCCGCAGAGTTCTCCCCTGTGCGCCGCCACGAACACGGCCTTTAAGGGGTCACTGAGCTTGGCCTCAAACCGCTCTCGTGGCCGAGCGGGGCCATCGACCTCCTGGAATATGGACGGGTATAGCTCCAGATGGTAGTTGTCCACGGTACGGTAAAGTGCACACGCCGCATCGTAGTCGTCGAACGTCGCGCGTCGTATCGTAATCTCCCGCAACGTCATCCGTCTCTTTCCTCGAAGCCCCGATTGTCGAATGCCGCCAACTGCTCGCCAATGCGCCAATACTTTTTAAACGAACTATACAGCGTTGGAAAGCGTGCTGTCCGACATGCAGGCCAGAGGGGGGCCACGTAGCGCGCCAATTACTATCTCGCTACCGCGCACGCCGGTGTCGTACGTTGTGCTTGATCGCGGAGTACGTCCACGCTTGCCTCACCCGCCGGTTGAAGTATCCGCACAACGCCAGAACCACACAGAACCCTGTGGTAACCAGGATGTAAACACCGCTTCCCTTGAAGTGAAGCGACAAATACATACAAACCACCGCGAAGATTGCAGAGGCATGAAACCGATAGGGCAACCACCACGAACGGTTGGGGAAATACCCAGCGCCTTTCAACAGCTTGACGTTCTGTTCCGACGTGTTTACCACGTCCATTAGGAGTACGATGAATAGATAGGCGACAAGAACGTCATATCGACTCGAGAATTCCTGCGCAGCAACCTCCGGGAGCAAGTAGGCCACACTGGCCCCAACGGCGATATGCACTGGAATCCATTTCATCTCAGATACGCGCCCCACAGGTTGGTCCGCTGAAGGTTGGTGGGCTCCAAAGATTTGTGCAGTTACGATAGCACACGTCCGTCGGGTCAGCCAATCTAAAGATCACGTTAGCATCCAATCGGAAGCCCAGCGGGGGGCGTGCGCCGGACGTAGAAGCTTGTCGGTGAAGTGACTTCGCCGCCGGTTCCGGTTGCTCTGGTCCCGCACGCGCACATCCCTTCCGGTTAGTCTTCTCAGAATACGGGGTGGCGGCGAAGCCGGGTTCACCGCGCCGCCGGAATATACCCCCGGCCCCGCCGGACTATTCGCCAGGGCTGCGGCATCCCACTTGGACTCCGCCTGCTTGCACCGTTTCCGGTGGCGGTGTAAGCTTACGCCATGCCGACGCCGCGCCCGGATTCACCGGCGCACGGACCTTCGGGAGAGGTGGATCGAAATGCGTTCCCGCTATTTCCAAGCGTGTACCAAGCTCGTGGTTCTGGTCCTGGCCTGCGCCGTTCCCGCGCTCGCCCACGCGGGCTCCCCGACCGCCGAGCTGGCGCGGGAAGTGGCGGACAAGGGCTGGATCATCTACAGCGCCCGGGCCGACAATGGCACGTGGGACCTCTTTCGCACGCGGCCGGACGGATCCATCATCCGGCGCGTCACCCAGACCTTCGATTACGAGGAGGCGGCGCCGCGCTATTCGCCCGATGGCGCGCGCATTCTCTACCGGCGCTTCCCGAAAGGCTCCGTCATCGACCACGACAAATGGGGCTTCGGGGGCACGGTCGTCATCGCGAATGCGGACGGATCCGATCCCCGCGAATTCGGGGGGGAGGAGGAGTATCCCTGGGCGAACTGGATGCCCGACGGCGAACACATCTCCTGCCTCTATCGCGAAGGCATCCGGATTATCCACCTGGAATCCGGCGAGGTGGTGAAAGAGATGCCCCGCCAGGGGATCTTCCAGCAGCTTTTCCCGTCGCCGGATGGCCAGTGGTTCTGCGGCACGGGCAATGTCGGCCAGCAGGCGTGGAACATCGTGTGTATCAACGCGAATACGGGCGAAGCCACGCCGGTTCACGTCTTCCAGAGCTGTACGCCGGACTGGTTCCCGGATTCGCAGCACGTCATCTATTCCTCCCGTCCACCGGATCAGAAAGCGCACGCCGGCTACGGCGCGACCCAGCTCTGGATGGCGCGCGCGGACGGATCGGAGCGCAAGCTCGTCTACGGCGACGACGCCTACCACGTCTACGGCGGGCTGGTATCGCCGGACGGGGCCTATGTGCTCTTCACCAAATCGATCAAGGATGGCGGCGGCTCGGAAAAGGAGGGCGCGCCGATGTTCCTCATGCGCCTGGCCGACGCGCCCGCCGTGGGGGGGACGAGCGCGGAGTTGCGCCAGAAGCATCCCGACGTGAAGGATGCGCCGGTGGTTTCGCTTTTCCCGGCCTGGGAGCCGGACTGGACCTATGCGGAAGTGGCAGGTGAATGATGCTTGAGCGATTGGGCCCGCGCGCGGGCGTCCTGGTGCTGGCGGCGGTGATTGGCCTGCTGGCGGGGTGTGGCGCCGCCGCGCCCGACGATGGGGCGAGCCCGGAGACGGCCAGCCAGGGCGCCTTGGAGGTCACCGCGAAACTCGTCGATATCGCGGGCGAGTTCCCCTCGAACGACCTCTACGATTACGCCTACGTGATGCGCTACGAGATCGTCGAAACCCACCGCGGCGAGGCGTCCGGCGTCATTCTCGTGGGGCACTACAACCCGCTCAAGAAACGTGCGGAGGCCGCGGACCAGCGATCCGGCCCTATCGGGGGCAATGTCACGCGGTTCCGCGCGGGAGATCTGCACCGGATGGCGCTGGACCTCCCCATCGACGCCTACTGCATGGCCGGGATCATCAACCCCTACGCCGAGGAAGGCGAATTCGCCGCCGCGCCGGTGTACTGGGCGCACTCGACCAACCGGGTCGTCCCGTAGCGGGCCATGGTCTTCACCTCCCACAGCTTTGTCTACTACTTCCTGCCGCTGGTGCTGCTGGGCTACTATCTGTTGCCCGGGGGGCGCAATCTCTTCCTCCTTGCGGCCAGCTACGTGTTCTACGGCTGGTGGAACCCCTGGTTTGTCGGGCTAATGCTCATCGCCACGGCGATCAATCACGCCTGCGGCCTCGTCATTGCCCGCGAACCAGTCGCCTCGCCCCGGCGCAGGCGGGCGCTGATCGCCAGTGTCGTCGCCAGCCTGGGCCTCCTCGGTTTCTTCAAGTACTTCATGTTTGCGCAGGGCAATTTCAACGCCCTGCTCTCCGCCACCGGCGCGGACCCGCTGCCCGTGCTCCAGATCACGCTCCCCGTGGGCATCTCGTTCTACATTTTCCAGAGCCTCAGCTACACCATCGACGTGTACCGGGGCGACTCGCCGCCCGTGCGCTCCTTCACCGACTTCGCCTGCTTCGTGGCGCTCTTCCCGCAGCTGATCGCCGGCCCCATCGTCCGCTACAACACCATCGCCGGGCAACTTATACACCGCGAACACACGCTGGACCGTTTCGCATCGGGTTCCGCGCTGTTCATGCTCGGATTCGCCAAGAAAATCCTGCTGGCCAACCCGATGGGGTCCATGGCCGATGCCGTTTTTGCCGCCGAGGCCCCCGGCACGGCCCACGCCTGGCTCGGGGTCACAGCCTACGCCTTCCAGATCTACTTCGACTTCTCCGCCTACTCCGACATGGCCATTGGCCTCGGACGCCTCTTCGGCTTCGTGTTTCCGCGCAATTTCAACGCGCCCTACCGCTCGGAGAGCATCACGGAGTTCTGGCGGCGCTGGCACATCTCGCTGTCCACCTTTCTGCGCGACTACCTTTACATCCCCCTGGGCGGCAACCGGCGCGGCGAACGGCGGACCTACATCAACCTGGCCATTGTGATGCTTCTGGGCGGCCTGTGGCACGGCGCGAGCTGGAATTTCGTGCTCTGGGGCGCCTTCCACGGCGGGCTGCTGGCCCTGGAGCGATGCATTGGCGGCGGCCTGTTCCAATGGGCCCCGCGCCCGGTCCGAATCGCGGGAACCTTCGTCCTCGTACTCTTCTCCTGGGTGCTGTTTCGCGCCGTGACCCTGCCGGAAGCCGGTGCGTTCCTGTCGGCCATGCTGTTCCCGCGCGCACCCGGGGGCGGCGCGGTCTTGCTTGACGCCGTGCTCTACACGCGCGAGAATGTTCTGATCCTGGCCCTGTGCGCGGTGCTCGCGCTGCAAGGGCGGCAGGCCCACGACTGGGTGGAGGGACTGACGCTGCCCCGCGCGCTCGTTGTACTGGGTTTGTTCGCGTTTGCGCTGGCGACGATGCACGTGCAGGCCTTTAACCCGTTTCTGTATTTTCAGTTCTGAGCGCGAGCCGGGCGATAACCGCGCGAGGAGGCGAATCGAACATGCAAACCACACGCACGGCACAAGGCGTTATCGTGGCGCTGTTTCTACTCGCCATCGCGATAGAGGGCCCGGTACAGGCCCTGCTCGACACGCGCGAGGAGGGCAGGCCGCAGGTACTCGACCTCTTTACACAAGCGCCGAGCCAGGATGCCCTGCGGGCCTTTGAGCGGACCCTCGAAGATCGCTCGTGGTCGGCGAACGCGGTTCGCGCGCCTTTCCAGCGCCTGCGCCACGCGCTGCTTGGCGACCTGGGGGCGAAGGTAGTGCCCGGTCGCGAGGGCTGGCTCTTCTACCGGCAGGGCGTCGACTACCTCGTGCAGTCGTGGCCCGGTGTGGGGGAGGGGATCCCCGACGATCCGCTCCCCGCCATCGTGGATTTCCGGGACCAACTGGCCGCGCGCGGGGTCGAACTCCTGATCGCCATCGCGCCCGGCAAGGCCAGCATGTATCCGGAACAGCTCGGCGCGCGCCCGTCCGGTGCGCCGGTCTACGTCCATACGCGCGCGTTCCAGGAGCGGCTGGAGGCCGCCGGCATAGCGTTTGTGGACCTGCACGCCGCGCTTGATCCCGGCGAAGCGGCGCAAGCCCAGCTCTACCTCATGCGCGACACCCACTGGACCCCGGAAGGCGCGCGGCGCGCGGCGGAAGCCGTTGCGGATCGCATCCTCGCGGAAGGTTGGGCACCCCCGGGGGACGTTGCCTATGTCTATCGCGACCTGACCGTTGAGCGCGCGGGCGACCTCCTGCGTATGGCGGGTTCGCCGGGGATCGCCGCCGCCTACACCCCGGAGAGGGTTACGGCGCAACAAATCGTCGACCCGGCAACCGGCGCGTTGCTCGTCAGCGACACGGCTTCTCCCGTTCTCGTGCTGGGAGACAGTTTTCTCCGCATCTACGAGCACGACGAACCCGGATCGGCGGGATTTCTTGCGCATTTCGCCCGCGCGCTGGGGCAATCGGTCGCGAGCATCGTCAGCGACGGCGGCGCGTCCACGCTGGTCCGTCAGGAACTCGCGCGGCGCCCCGAAGTGCTGCGGGGCAAGCGACTGGTCGTCTGGGAGTTCGTCGAACGCGATCTGCGCTTCGGAACCGACGGCTGGCGGCGGGTCTCCCTGCCGAATTAAGGGCGCGTGGCGGACAGGACGATGCGGTTTTCTCGCGTTCCTACTTCTTCTGAGACTTCTGCTGCTTCAGCTCGGTGTCCACCGCGCCCGGCATCGGCTCGGGCGCCTTGCCCGCTTTTTTCCGCGCTTTCTTCTCCTCTTTCGCCAGCGCTTTCAGCGATTCCGCCGCCAACAGATCAAAGTAAAGGCCCTTGGCCCCCTCCAGAACGACCCCAAGTTGGGCCGCGGAAGCGCCATTGCAGAGCGCGCCGGACCTCTCCACCTTGGCGAGGAGCGCTTCCCAATCCTCGTGCGCCCATACACCCTCGTGCTTAATCACGAATTCGCCCGCCAACTCCATCAGTTTGCGCATTGACTTCTTTGTTGCCATGGTCTATCTCCGTGGGTCACCCGTACCGGTCACATAGCGGACCGAACATTTCCGTAATAACCATTCCCCGACAACTCGATCACAGGTCCCCTATCCTACCACGTGGCGCGCGCGGCGGAAAACAACCGTGCGGGTATGGTAGGCTCTGACCGCATATGCACCGTTGCACAAGGATCGCCCATGCCGCCATTTCGTTTTCTGCCCGTTGAATGGTGCGACGCCCTCCCCTCCACAAATACGGCCTTGATCGAGCGCGTCCGCCGCGACCTGAACACGCCCTCGGGCGTCGTGCTCGCCGCGCGCGCCCAGACCGCGGGCCGCGGCCGTCAGCAGCGCCGCTGGAACACCGCGCCCGGTCGCAACCTCACCTTTTCCTTCCTCTGGAATACCCCTGTCCCGCCAGACACCGCCCCCGCCCTGGCTCTCGCCATCGCGACGGGCGTCGCGCGCATGCTGGAGGCGGAAGGCCTGGCGCCCACCATCAAATGGCCCAATGACGTGCAGGTCTCGGGCCGGAAAATCGCGGGTATCCTCTGCGAATCGGCCGGCGGCGCGGCGCTCGTCGCCGGGATCGGACTCAACGTGAACATGGACGCTGCGGAGGCCGCCGAAATCGACCAGCCCGCCACCTCGCTCGCGCTCGAGACGGGGCGTTCCTTTGTCCTGGAGCACGTCCTGACCTCGCTACTCCAACACCTGGGGCCCGCCATCGATGCCTGGGCGGCCCATGGATTCCCGGGGTTCCGGGAGGGCTACCTCCGTTTCGCGCCCAACGCCGGCAGCGTCCTGCGGGTCCGGGATGGGGAGGCGTACGTGGAGGGCGTGCTCGCCGGGTTCAACGACCACGGCGCACTGCGCCTCCGCCTGCCCGGCGGCGAGATTCGCGAATGCTACTCGGGCGACGTACAAATGTGACGCCCGCGCCAGCGTTGCCGCCGCCGTCCATATTTCAATCGTAAGATTGCAAAGGGTGGCGCAACCCGTCATGAACGGCATCGCCACGCCCCTGCCCAGGCAGTATAGCCAATATGTTGTGTCAAGCGCCCGAATTTTCGCCGGGCGGGCTTTATGGGCGGATGGGTTTACGGGCGTCGAGATAGCGATTGTACATGGCGTCGACTTCTGGGGCTTCGCCGGCCGGCGCGCTGAATACGTAGAGCCCGAAGCCCACGTGGAGAGTTCCGTCCGCCGGCACGGGGGTGGCGTCGGGGGCTACTGACGCGTCTCTGGGCGCGGTCATGGCCTTCTTGCCGAAGGGGTTGGCCACGATGAGCCCGTAGTCGCGCGAGTGGAACCAGGCGGGGCGGAAGTTGTCCGGGGAGGCCATGACGGCGATGCCGGCGGTGCGGCCATCGACTACGCTGTAACCGGCACACCAGGCGGCGGTTTTGCCCCACGTTCCGGCTTCCTGCTCGCCGCCGGCGCTGTTGCGAATGGCGCCGCCACCGTGCTTGACGGTGAGCGGGGTGGCCAGGCGCACGCCGAAGCCCATCTCTTCCTGATCGCCGAAGGCGAAGGCGTCGCCTTCCGGCTTGAACTCGGATTCCGCCACGATAGAGTAGCCGTCCTCGTGCGCGGCGATGAGATAAGCGCAGGTTTCGGTAAACAGCGTCCTGGGGGCGTCGCCCGTGGTTTCGTAGGCGTTCACCACGGTGAAACGCGCCTGGCCGTCGCCGCCCGATGGCGGAACGAGGAAGGTCAGGTGGCGCACGCGCGCCTTGTTCCGCCAGAAGTCGGCCCCGGCGGCGTCGCCGAACGCGAGCCAGGCCCCGGGGTGAAAGTGGGCGTGATCGTCGTTGTTCCCGTCCGCGGCGGGGTCGGGCGGGTAATTCCGGCTGACCTGGATGCCATCCGGGGTGATGAGTGCGTGGAAGTAGGGGCGGGGCAGGTTCTCGTCCCCCCAGACATAGCGCGCGACCACCTCCCGGTCGATGTGAATGTCGAGCTCGCCCTCGCGCGCGGTAATGGTCACGAGGGGCGCGGGGGCGGCCGGCCAGGCGGCGAGAAGGGTGAGGAGGGCGAGAGCGCGTGTGGTGGCGGATGTCAGGCGGAACATGCGATGAAGACTCCAGGATATGGGGCAAATCGTTCGGTCGCGGGCAGTATAACAGGCGGGGGCGCGGATGCGAAGCGGTTGCTTTGGCGGGCGTGACGCGCCCATGGTATGCTGCCCTCCGCCCGCGCGCGCCGCGGGCCGTCTGCATGATACAACCCACCGGAAGGAACCCAGGCAATGAGCGAGAAGGAGCAATTGATTGAATTGGCGGGCAAGCCGTTTGTTCAGCGCATCGGGGGCTACCTGAAGCTGAGCGGCCCGGGCTACATGCAGAGCGCGATGACCCTGGGCGGCGGATCGATTGCCTCCTGCGTGCTGATGGGATCGCTCCTGGGCTACCAGTTGCTCTGGGTTCAGCCGCTGGCCATTTTCCTGGGCGTGTGCGTACTGGCGGCCGTGGCGAAGCAGACGTGCCACACCGGCGAAAAGCCCTACGCCGTTTTCTGGAACCGGCTGCACCCCGCGATGGCGATCGCCTGGGGCCTCGCGGCGCTGGTGGCCACGGTCCTGTGGCACATCCCGCAGTATTCCCTGACGGCCAACGGCGCCGTGGAGCTGGCGCGCGGTATCGGCGTGGACCTGAACGGGACACTCGGACGCGCGTTCATCGGAGTGACCGTGCTCGCGGCGGCGGGCTATGTGTGCTTCCTGTACAGCGCCGGCGCGCGGGGCCTGAAGCTATACGAAATGCTGGTGAAGGTGCTGGTCTGGAGCATCGTGGGCGCCTTCGCCATCGTGACCTTCTCGACGGGCATCAATTTCAAGGAACTGTTTCTCGGGTTCACCGGCATCAGTTTCATTCAATACGTCTCCGCCAACGGAATGCCCCAGGAAGCTATCATTCCCATCGTGGGTGGCATCGCCGCCGCCGTGGGGATCAACATGGTCTTCCTGTACCCGTACTCCCTGTTGAAAAAGGGCTGGGGGAAGGAACACCGCGAACTCGCCTACTTCGACCTCGTCTCGGGCATGGCGATTCCCTTCGTATTCGCCACCGCGTTCATGATGATCGCCGTCGCCAACACCATCGGCCCCGAGCCGGGTTCGGCGGGGACGATCGTGCAGGATATCCGGGAGATCCTGCCGGTGCTGGACGAGACCCTGGGCGCCACGCTTTCTCTGCTTCTGATCGGGCTGGGCATGTTCGCAATCGGCTTTTCGACGATCATTACCCACATGCTGGCCAGCGGATTCATCGGCTGCGAGCTCTTCGGGTTCGAGTATCGCGGGAAAGCCAAGCTCTGGTTCACGCTGCTGCCCGCGATTGGCATTGTCGGCGTGATGGTCAAGTTCCCGTGGTGGGCCGCCGTGACCGCGTCCAGCCTGGCCGCGCCGCTAATGCCCATTGCGGTCGTGGGCTTTATTATCCTGCTCAACTCGAAGGCCTACATGGGCGATGCGCGGCCCGAGGGGCTCAAGCGGGTGTTCTGGAACGTTGTGCTCATCGCCGCCGTAACCATCTTGAGCGTCGCGGCCTACAACGGCCTCGTGCGGAACTGGGCGACCCTGAAGGGCAACCTGGCGGCCACCCCGGCGGCGGTTGAGGAAGCGCCGGAGGAGGCGCCAGAAGAAGCCGAGAGTGGCGCATCCGCAAGCCGGCTTTTCCCGCCGGCCCACTCAGGAGAGCCGCCGGTAATGATCAAGCAGGAAGTCGCACGCAACCTGATGGGAACGCGCTTCGAAATCACCATGTACGCGCCGGCGGGGGAGTCCAACCCCACGGCGCTGGCCGAGGTTGGCCTGGCGGCGCTGGACCGGATCGAGGCGCTTGAGCGGCGTGTGAGCAACTGGCGCGTGGATACGTTTACCTCCAAAGTGAACCGGCTGGCGGCGGAGGGACCGGTGGAGGTGCATCCGGATTTGCTGGAGTTATTGCGGGCCTCGAAAGCGGCCTGGGACGATACCGGAGGGGTCTTCGACGTGACGGTCGGGCCCCTCCTCGACCTTTGGGGGGTCTACCGCAAGCAGGAGCACATCCCGGGCGACGCGGAGATCCAGGAGGCGCTGAAGCGCGTGGGGCTGGACAAGGTGGAAATCGACTACGACAAGCGCACCGTGCGGTTCACGGTCCCGGGTCTGCGCCTCGACTTCGGCGGCATAGGCAAAGGCTATGCCCTCGACGTGGCGGCGCAGACCCTGAAGAACGCCGGCATCGAATGCGCGCTCCTCAGCGGCGGCGACAGCACCTACGTCGCGCTCGGCGCGCCCCCGGGCACGGCGGGGTGGCCGATCGTGGTGGACAAGATCTACGAAGGGGCCGAGGACTACGTGGATCGGGTCGACATTCGCGACGCGTCCTTCTCCACCTCCTCGGGCGAGGGGCGCCAGTTCGAGAAGGACGGGAAGCGCTTCACGCACATCTACGATCCGCGCACGGGACAGGCGGTGGACGCCACCCTGGGCGCGATGGTCATCGCGCCCAACGGGACCGTGGCGGACGCCCTGAGCACCGCCTTTCTCATCATGTCCGAGGACGAGATCCGGGCCTACTGCGGGAAACATCCGGATGTGCGGGCGATTAAGGTGGGGCTGGTGGACGGGAAGCCGGTTCCCGTGCGAATCAACTTCCCCGAGGCGTAATGGGGGGCGTGGGGCTCGCGGTGACGATACTTCACTGCTCGAAATACTTTTGCGGAATGAAGTTGACTTGATTTCTCGACGACACAAACCCGCGTCGCAACGGAAGTGCGGACGAGTGGGAGCGCGGGCGGCCCGCCCGCAACGCGCCGGAGGCGCGAATCTGATAAGCAGCGGTAGTCCGGGTCCAATCGTCTCCCCGATCAAATGTGCCGATATTGCAAACATGCCATGCACCTCCGGTGCATTGCAGGCGGGGACGCCCTCCTGCGGTAAGTCTTCGACCTGCGCTCCCAGCCTCGCGCGCTCTCGTCGTAGTATCGCGGCATCACAAGAATGGGCTGGCGCTACTTCCTACGGCTGAAGTGTTACCACTGCTCCTGTTTGCGTCTTTTTTCGCGTGAATCCCTGACAACCTTGAGTCTGAATCGTTATTCTTACAGGGCTGCAACGATTTGAGAGGATTCTGTGATGGGAAAGACGACGCGCAGGGTATTCGTGAAGTCCGCGGGGACCGCCGCGGGCATGCTCGCCGTGGCGGGATGGAATGCGACAGTCCCTGCCCAGGGGCGCGACAAGTTGCGGCTGGGTTTTGTCGGGGGTGGCAAACGGGGACAGAAGCTTTTGCTGGACGGCCTGCTTGGAAGCCACGACTTCGATATCGTGGCCGTCGCGGATGCGTACGAATACAATCTGAAGGTGGCCGGTCAGATGGCTTGGTTCGCCAATGCGGGGGTTATGTGGCCGAGATATCGTGATGATCTAACCGAGGAACATCGGCGCGCTCTTGGGCGCGCGACCCGTCCAGATCAATACCCGGGGCTTGCGGAGATGCTTGCCGGTTGCGAACTGGATGCGGTGATCGTGGCAACGCCGCCTTCAACCCACGCAGCCCTCACTTCAGCGTGCCTCCAGGCCGGAAAACACGTATTCTGCGAGACCCCCATGGCCACTTCCATGAGCGACGCGCGAATGATCGTGAAAGCCGCGCATGAGTCTGGTCGAGTCGTCCAGATTGGCCACCAGCGCCGTTACCATCCGAACTACAACCTTGTAATGAAGCACCTGCACGACAACTATCCGTTGGGACGGCCTGTTCAGATAGAAATGTATGATCATTTCAACTCGCATGGGCGAGAGAGCCTGACTCGCATGCCGTGGGCGGACCCACCGTCGGCTCGGGAGCTGGGCACTGGACTGGACCGAGTTGTGAACTGGCGCCGGTTCGACGAGGCGGGTGATGGCCCGTGTTTCGAATCGATACCCCGGTCATTGGATATCGCCAATTGGTTCTGTGGCGGGATTCCACATCGCGTGTATGTCTCCGGCGGAATCGAATACTGGCGCGACGGGCGAACCGCGCCCGACACGATGAACGCGATTTTCGAATATCGAATGGAAGCGAGCAACCCGAATTTTGTGCGCTTGGGTAGCCGCTACACGCCGCAGGACACCCCGGCTCTGAACAGTACCTTTACCTTGCGGACCACCTATTCCTACTCGCGGTGCAGCAGCGAGCACGGAAGCCATGAACGGGTGATCGGCGATCGCGCATCCGCGCTTTTGCGGCCCGAGGGGGACAGTTTTTTCCAGATGGAAACGATGTCGGGATCCCCTACAGAGCTCCTGCGGGAACACCGGGATTTGCTCTCGTCCACGCTTGCCAAACGCCTGGCGGAAATGACGGAGTCCGAGCGGGAGAATTTTGTTCGGACCCATGGGGCGACGTACGACCTTCCGGGATACACGAGAGGCCCACGAACGACGGCCCCTATTCTTGCCGAAGGTTCCGAAGAGACGGTCGAGATGATTCAGTTAAGGTCCTTCGCCGAATGCATCCGAAAGGGCGAAACGCCACGCGCCAATGTCATGGTTGGCCTGGCGGCGGTCGTCGCGGGCGAACATGCCCAGCGGTCACTTGCCTCGGAAGGCCCTGTGGAAATCGATCCCGCATTGATGGCGTTTGACTTTGAAGTTCCATCAATCACCGGATTTGACGAGAATGTCACGCCAATTCCGGGCGCCATGGAGGTTCTTTGAGAGCGCGAGCCAGCTCGAAAGGGAAGATGGGAAGCGTGCCCTATCTGCCAACACGGGTTTTCAATCGTTATATGGATAGAAGCGCGAGTCTCGGGAAGCCCGTGACGCGCGATGCCTGGAATCGCACGGTGTTGTTGCAACCACCACTGGACCGGCGGCTCAGCCATGGTAGACAGGCGCTCCGGGACGAAGCGTTTCGTATACACGAGGATTGGTTCCTGGCTGCCGAAGGTGCGGGAACTATATGGCCTTGTCATGGTATAAAGCCTTGGGCGGGCGCGCATTCCCAGCGGCATTCACCTTCGATATGTTCCAAAAAAGCGCGAATATCGGGATTGCGGTGGAGGATGCGCGTGACCAGTTGCCCCCGTCACAGGAATTGGACAGTGCCGCCGATACGCTCGTATAATACGATAGAGAGCACGAAAGTGACAGCGTGCCTTCGGGTTTTCGCGGGTGCTTGGGCTGTGTCCGGGCGCCCTGCGGGAAACGAAAGCCAGGAATATATACATCAAGCGGCCGAGGCGCTTCGCACCGGTCCGCCCGCCGGAGAGCCGCCGCGTTGGCGGGGCGTGCGGGCAAACCAGAACACCCGCAGGCGAAAAGCGCGCCTGCGCCAAAAGGAGACATCATGAACGAAGTTACTCGGCGTAATTTCATGAAGGCGGCGGGCGCGACCGCGGGCTTCGCGATCGCGACGGGGTACAACCCGCTTTCCTACGGCCAGACCGATAAGGTGCGCGTTGGCTGCATCGGCACGGGTGGCCAGGGCAACTTCCACCTGCAGGACGGCATCTGGGGTACGGACGACATTGAAGTCGTGGCGGTGTGCGACGTATACGAGCCGCACCAGCGGGGCGGCGTGCTGAACGGCTGGATTGCCAACGCCCAGATAGTGATCGAGGGTGGGCGTCCGACGGCCGAGCAGCGGGAGACGCTTAAGGGCTTCAAGAGGCCAACCCCCTACTACGACTACAAGGAGATGATCGAGAAGGAAAACCTCGACGCTGTAATCATCTCCACGGGGCTCGCGGAGCACTACGAGCCGACGATGTACGCGCTGGATCAGGGGCTGTACGTCTTCTGCGAGAAGACGATGTGCTTCGACATCGAAGAAGGCCGGAACGTCGTCAAGAAGGCCCACGAGAAGGGTAAGTGGGTGCAGGTTGGCCACCAGCGCCGCTACAACCCGAACTACAACCTCGCGATGAAGCGCTTCCTGGAGGAAGGCTGGCTCGGGCGCGTGAACCACATGGAAATGCAGTGGCACCGGAACAACGCCGGCCGCCGCGTGGTGGACAACAGCTACGAGTTCAACGAAATGGAGAAGAAGTTCATCAAGACGGACCTCGAGCGGCACCTGAACTGGCGCCTGTACGAGGATCTGTCGGGCGGCCTTTCGACCGAACTCCTCACGCACTCGGTGGACATCGCCAACTGGTTCTGCGGCTGCGTGCCGAACAAGGTGTACGCCTCCGGCGGCATCGACTACTGGCGCGACGGACGGACCTGCGCGGACAACATCTCCGTGCTCTACGACTACAACATCAGCCGCAGCCGGGGCACCTTCGTCTCGATCGACGGCCGGAACGAATACCAGAACGTCTTCGAGATCAACAAGCCCTACACCGTGCGCTGCTTCTACTCCTGCATCCTGGCGAACGCCAAGAAGGGCGCGTCGGAGATGATCATGGGCGACAAGGGCGCGATCGAGATGACCGAGGATCGCGGCTGCTGGTTCACCCAGGAGCCCTGGGCGAAGCCGCTCACGGAAGAGCAGAAAGAGGAGATTCGCCAGCGCCTGGAGGCCTTCAACGAGGCGACGAAAGACATGAGCGCGCAGGAGAAGGAGGCCTACAAACTGACCAACGCAATTACCCGCCTGGAAAGCAACGAAGGCAACGCCGGCGAGCTCTTCGCGGCCGAAGGCTCGGAGACGACGGCGGACGTGCACCAGTTCCGCGCGTTCACGCACCACATCAAGAACGGCGGGCGCCCGCGCACAAACGAGATGGTCGGCCTGGGCTCGACCATTGTCTCCATGGCCGCCGTCAAGGCCATCCGCGACGGGGTCACGGTCGATATCGATCCGGCCTGGTTCGAATTCGACTTCGACGAGCCCTCCGCCATCGAATACGATACGGATGCGAAGCCCATCCAGGTCACCCAGGCCTGACAAGCAATTCCCGGCGTCGCCGGGCTGTGCATCGAAACAGCCCGGCGGCGTAACCTGGGACTCGGGTTCCCGCAGCTCCCAACACGCCGCCCGGCGCGGCGTCCCCCGGCGCCCGCCGCGGACCACCAAACTTTACGGGCGCATCCCAACCAGCGCCCTGGAACGGAGAAGAACCATGAAAGCCATCCAGATACTCACCGCCCTGGCGCTTGTCGCCGCAATCACCGTCCTGCCGGGCTGCGAAAACAAGCCCGCGGACGATATCCCGCGCGCCGTAACGAATACGGAAGCGCCCGCGGAAGCGCCCGCCGAAGCGCCGGCGGAAGCTCCCATGGAAGCCGCGCCTGCCGAAGCGCCTGCCGAAGCCGCGCCCGCTCCCGAAGCAGCCGCACCGGCGGGTGAACCGGTCACCTTCGCCATCGTTCCGAACGATGAAAACGTCATCGGGTTCACCGGCTACAAGGTCACCGGCAAACAGCAGGGCGGCTGGGCCGAGTACGACGGCTCCGTGACCTTGGCGACCGGCGCGATCGAATCCGCCGCCATCAATATCACGATTGAGATGCAGAGCCTGTTTTCCGGCTCCACCATGTTGACCGACACCCTGCTGACCGAGTCCTGGTTCAACGCAAAGGAATTTCCCCAGGCCTCCTTTACCTCCAGCAAGGTCGAGAAGGCCGGCGACGCCTACAACGTCAGCGGCGACCTCACCCTGCGCGGCGTCACCAAGAACATCACCTTCCCGGCCCAGATCAGCGTCGACGGAGACACGCTCTCCACGCAGGCGAAGTTCGCCGTGAACCGCAGCGACTGGGGCATCAAAGACACCGGTTTCGCCGGTGACCTCGTCGAAGACGAAGTCGTAATCGAGTTCAGCGTCGTCGCCAACAAGGCGTAACCCGATTGACTCGCGCGGCGCAGTTTTGCTACACTGCGTATCCCGCCGGGGAAGCCCCGCCGGGCCATTAAGAACGGGCGGTTAGCTCAGATGGTTAGAGCGCCACGTTGACATCGTGGAGGCCACAGGTTCGATTCCTGTATCGCCCACCATTTATGAATTCCCGCACCGGGAAGCTTCGGCTTCCCGGTGTTTTTTTTTGGTGGCGGGCGCGGCGCCTGGGGCCTTCCGTGGCCGGATGAGTCTGCCTTGGGGTATGAACCCAATCCAGCTGCGGAAGCGCCGACCATTGGGAGCGCGGGCGGCCCGCCCGCATTGCGTGCGCAAGGGTATGGGGGGCGTTTACCCAAGGTTCTTATCGAAAACGTCAGCGGCGCGTTTTCGATCTCCATCCGCCTGCGGCGGACTACGGTCGGCCGCCCCTCCCGCGCTATCCACCCTAGCACGCTTTCAAGTCCCGGCCTTCTTCGCGGTGATTGGCGTCCATTCGCGGTTTCCCTCTTCTGGCGGCATCGCGGAGTCAGTTCGCCGCAAACAACCGCACGGGCATGCGCCCAGCGAGACCGTGGTGCGTTTCCATGGATAACGTGCCTTCCAGGCTATACTGAGGCCCGGGGGTAGGAAGCCGGGAGATCCGTGCCTCGGTGGATTCGCCGGGGGCCAGATCCGGGAGCTGTGGGCAGTCAACAGCAAAGCCGGAGACGGACAGGTCCAATACAAGGTTCCGTAACGTGAAGGGGCGGCGGTTGCGAATCTCGACTATGATCGCGCCGTCGCTGTCCCGACCGGTCACGTGGAGTTCGGCGTCGTCAAAGGCGCGGTGGAAGGCGTCGTTGGTGATGCGGTGGGTGTTGTAGCCGTTGTCGAAGACGCCGGGGTGGCGGTCGGAGTCGGGCATCATGTAGAAGAAGCCGCCGGCCATGCCCGCCTCCTCCACGCCCCAAGTGAAGAGATCCTCCATGGCTTCGACGCCGGTGGTGGGGATGGCGCCGTGGTAGGAGTTGTACTCGGTGTAGATCATGGGGAGGCCGTGTTCCCGGGCGATGGCGGCGCTGCGCGCGATGAGCGGCTGGCGGTCGGCGGCGCGCTGCGTTTCGGCGAAGTAGTAGTTTACGCCCATGACATCCTGCCCCTGCCAGAGGTCCTGGCCGTAGAGGTTCGCGTAGTGCACCGGGCGCGCGTAGGGGTCGTGGAGCCGGTAGAGCGGATGCTGCGCCAGGAGAAAAGGAATGTTGTCGCCGGTGATCTCGTTGCAGGCGTTCCAGAGGAGCGCGCCGGCGGCGTCCCGGTAGCGCGCGATGAACAGGCGGGTGAGGGCGCGGGCCGTGCCGAGCCGTGGCCCATCCTGGCGCGTGAAGATTTCCTCCGTGGAGGCGACGCTGAACGGCGCAAGTAGGCTGTAGGTCAACCCGATTTCCTCGGCGAGATCCACCTGCCATCGCGGCGGGTAGTCGCCGCGGAGGGCGTTGAAGCCGAGATCCTTGAGGATCCGCATCATGAGGCGCGTGCGCGCGGGGCTGTGCGGGTCCATGGCGTGCACATTGACGCCCTTGACGATAAACGGCTCGCCGTTCACGAGGAGCTGGCCGTCGCGGGTTTCCACCACCGTGGCCACAATGCGTTGATGCCAAACCGTGTCACGGCTGGTTGCGGTGATGTCGTAATTGCCGAAATGAGGAGGAAGGGGAAGCTCCACGGTGGCGTCGCTTCCAATGATTCCAGGCACAGCAAACAGGGTGCGCCCACGGGCCTCAATGGTGATGTCGAGCGGCGGCGCGCCGGGGACCGGGGTGAAATGGAGCAACGTGACAGGGCGCCCCTCCCGGGTGCGGACGGTGTTCTCCCGTACGACGGAGAAGGCCGGCGGTGTTTCATCGCGCTGGCGGGCCTCCGTAAGCAGTGCGGATCCCTCCCAGATCTGAACTTCGGTGGTGACGCCGTGGTAATGGAGCGGCGCCTGCACGGACACCGTAGCGCGGGCGCCTTCGGGCAGTTTGATCGGTCGCAACGCCTCGAAGACGGGCGCTCCGGAGGGCGCGATCAGCCGGAGTCGGGCGATCAATTCGCGATTCTGGCCGTGATTTGCGATTTCCGCCGCGATGGTCTTCGATTCCCGGGAGACGGAGACGGAAACGATTTCGATGGGCGCGCTGGAAACGTAGAAGCGGCCGGCGGCGTAGCCGTGGCCAATGCGATCCGGTTGGGGTCCCGGATCGTTTTCGAGCAGGACGAAGGCGCCGGATTGCGGGTCGCGCACGGACACGATCAGGTCGTGGGGCTCGTCCAGCACGGTGGGCTGCGCGACCTTTTTCACGGCGTCGTCGCGCGGGATCGTCAATTGCGCTTCCTGCCAGTAGACCGTGTCCGGGCGCCATTGGCTGGTGGGTGGATCGGGGGTGATCTCCGCAGTGGCGACGGTTCGGACGCCAAGAGGATCCCGCAGCGCCACGCCGATGGTGTAGTGCGCGTCGGGTGCGCCGCCGACCACTTCGAAGGGAATGCGTACGGTATAGGACTGGCCCATGACGAAGCTTGCCGCGTTGCATTCGGGCGGGCCGAAGCGGAGGCGCGCCTCGGTGCGGAAGTGGTCGGTCTTGTTTTGCCCGGCTTCATCCGCCGCCGGGGGAAGCGGGGCCGTCGGAACGGCCTCCCAGTCAATGGTGGCGCCCGAAGCGCGCAGGAATGCGCCCGCGATGCCGTGGAGCTCGGCCAGGGTCTCGTCCACGTAGCGCAGCGCGGCTCCCGCGCCGTCGCGCTTGCCGGCTTCATATAGGCCCGTAGCGAATTCAAGCAGGTCCCGGGCTACCTGTCGGGTTTCGATCGCGGCGCGGTCGAGACCATGGGCGTTGTCCAGAGCATCCAGCAGCGCCGCGCGCGCCCGCAACGTGGCGAGGAGTTCGTTTTCCGTCTCCACGCGAATTGATCGCGACACGGGCGCGTCGATATCACCGGTACGGACCTGAACGCGATAGGCGCCCTGAGGGAGCGGCGCATCGAGGGGGATCGCCATGGAGCCAGGAGGCGGAACGGCGCCGGGAGGCGTGAGCGCCAGCGAGAAGCGCCCGGGTCCCGCGGGTAACGCCAGATCGAGCGATCCCGAAGTGACAGGCGAGCCATCGTCGCGTTCGACGGTTACAGTGAACGATGTGGTCCGCGCGTCATCGCGCAGGGAATACAACGTGAGCGGCACAGCCTCACCGCTGGCGACCGTCGCGCGCGGCAGGTGCGGGTAATTCGGCGGCGCGGTTACGGTGATGTCGTCCGGCGCGGCGGCGTACCAGGCCAGATCGATCGCGCCGGAGTTGATGCGAATGCCGAACCGGTCCCCGGGCAGCGGGTGGTTCAATTCCAGCGTCCACCCCTCCGGCTCGGGCCGATGGGCCGGCCAGTATTTTGCGCGCACCGTGTCTCCCGCGACATGGACCTTTTGCCAGATCCAGCCCGTTTCGTTCCACGCGTCGGTGACCAGACCTTCCGCGATCGCTTCGGCCAGCGCGCGGTCCTCACCGTTCGCCGTGGCTTCGCGGAAGGAAAGGCCCGTGTCGTTGTCCTGCTCCAGCCAGAGGTGGGGCCGCATGGTCTTGGTATTGTGCTCCTCATCCAGCCGGTCGCCGAAGGCCGCGCCGAAGAGAATCACGCCATCGGCGTCTTCCGTAGCCGCCGCGCGCTCGCGGTAGAGGGCGACCCACGTCCCTTCCGGAAGGCGGGCGTCTTTCGCGAGCAGGAGCGCCAGCGTGCCCGAGAGCCGGATGGCCTCGGGGCCGTACCCGGGCGGGCAGTCGTCCAGTTGAACAATTCCGGCCCGGACGTCGCCCTCGTAATCGAGGAAATCCCACGCGTCCAGCGCCCCCGCGTTCTCAAAGGCGGCGCCATGCGTACAGAGCGCGAGCAAGACCATAGCAACGAAAGCGACACGCATCGATAACTCCCATCCATCAGAATTCATATCTTCGATGGTAGCAGTTTTTAGAGGCATTGCCGCAAGGCGCTCGTATGGGTGGCGCGAGAGATCGGGGAAACCTAAATGGACCGTGCTACGTATGCTGCATCCGCCACGCGAATCTCGTGCAATTGTGCAATCGTAATGCATAATTGCGCAAGGCAGCCGTGGGCCGCGACCAAAGAAATGATCACCACGAAGGGCGCGAAGACCACGAAGGAAAGAAGCTGGAGAAGGATTGATATTCACGCGAAGGCGCAAATACGCAAAGGTGCTGGTGTGGGCTTCATGCGTTTTTGAAGCGAGTGAATCACGAATCCACGTAGAGCAGCAACCGCGTGTCGCAACCCGATATTCAACTACGAATGCACACGAATTGATACGAATCGCGTGCAATTCGGAATGTCCAGTTGTTAGACTCGGCGCATTAAAGGCAAAGGGCCGTAGTGACGCCGCGTAGCATTGAAAAACACGTACGAACTATTGATATGGAGATCCATCCCATGGGTAAATCGACTTCGGCTCCAGTCAGCCGCCGTTTCTTTCTGGCCGCCGCTTCGGTGTCGGTGGCGTGGCCGTTCGCGGCGATGGGCCACGCCGGGGCGCCGGAACGCAAGGTCCTTTCGGGGGACTACCCCTTCAAGCTCGGGGTGGCGTCGGGCGATCCCGCGCCGGACGGCGTGGTGCTCTGGACGCGCCTGGCCCCGGATCCGCTGAATGGTGGGGGGATGCCGCCGGAGGACGCGCTGGTGCGCTGGCAGGTGGCGGAGGACGAGGGCATGGGGAAGGTGGTGCGGAGCGGCTTGGCCACGGCGCCGGCGGAGTGGGGGCATTCCGTGCACGTGGAAGTGCAGGGGCTTCAGCCCGACCGGGTGTATTGGTACCGCTTCGAGGCGGGCGGCGAGACCAGCCCGGTGGGGCGGACGCGGACGGCCCCGGCCGGCCACGCGATGCTGGATCGGCTGCGCTTCGCCTTTGCCTCGTGCCAGCACTATGAAACCGGCTACTACAACGCGTACCGCGACATGGCGCAAGACGATCTGCACGCGGTGGTGCATCTGGGGGACTATATCTACGAGTACGGGCCGAATGCGGACCGGGTGCGGCAGCACAACAGCCCGGAGATCGTGTCGCTGGAGGATTACCGCAACCGCTACGCGCTCTACAAGCTCGATCCGGATCTGCAGGCGGCGCACCAGGCTTTCCCGTGGATTGTGACGTGGGACGACCACGAATTCGACAACAATTACGCCGGCCTGGTGTCCGAGGAGGAAGGGGTGGACCCCGCGGCGTTCATGGCGCGGCGTGCGGCCGCCTACCAGGCCTACTACGAGAATATGCCCCTGCGGCGATCGGCATTGCCGCGCGGGCCGTTCATGCCGCTGTATCGCGGCGTGTCCTACGGCCTGCTGGCGCAGTTTTCCGTGCTGGATACGCGCCAGTACCGCAGCGACCAGCCGTGTGGCGATGGGAACAAGACGCCCTGCGACGGGGTGTTCGATCCGGACGCGAGCCTGCTGGGTCCGGTGCAGGAGAAGTGGCTGTGCGATGGACTCGCCGCGTCGCCGGCGCGCTGGAACGTTCTCGCGCAACAGGTAATGATGGCGCGGGTGGATCGCGCTCCGGGGGATGCGGTGGCCTGGAGCATGGACCAGTGGGCGGGCTATGACGTCGGGCGGACGCGGCTGCTTGAATTCCTTCGGGACCGGCAGGTATCGAACCCGGTGGTGATTACGGGCGATATTCACACGAACTGGGTGAACGATCTCAAGGTCAATTTCGACGATATGGCCGCGCCGGCGGTGGCTACGGAATTCGTCGGCACGTCGATTACGTCCGGTGGCGACGGGTCCGAGAAGCGGAAGGACACCGACGGCGTGCTCGCGGACAACCCGTTTGTGAAGTTCTACAACGCGGAGCGGGGCTATGTGCGGTGCGAGGTCACGCCGGACGCGTGGCGAACGGATTTTCGCGTGGCGCCGATCGTAAGCAAGCCGGGGGAGCCATGTCTGACGCGGGCGTCGTTCGTGCTGGAAAACGGGCGGCCGGGCGCGGAGCGGGTCTAAACGCGCGGGAGCGGTTCAGAACTCGGCCCTACGAATGCGCATGACACCTGGAATGGCAGGCGCCGTGTGTCCGGGGGCGTCACAAAGATCTAACATTTCGCGAATACTTCATTGACCGGGGTGTAGTATCTTGCGGGTGCCGCGACAAATGGCGGCGTGGAGATTCAGTCGATGACGAATGAAAAGTCCTGGCCGGCGGCGTCCGCCTGCGCGCAGGGAGAGGAAGGCGGTATCACGTTGCTGGAGGCGTACAGCGTCCTGGCGAAAAAGAGCGGGGCGAATGCGACGCTCGAAATCCCGTTTCCCGGCCATCCGAGTGGATCGGACGCCGAAGGCCGTTTCTGGGGGGTGCGTATACAGAAGGCGGGATAGCGGCCTGTGTCCCTTGCGGGGGGGGAAGGCCGGCGTTCCCTCGGGCTCAGCAGGAGCGTCCGCCTTCGCTTTCCGGGGCCAAGCGCAGGGGCGGGAGCGGGGCGGGGGCGACGCCGCGCGCGCGTTTCCACATCAGTAGCGCTTCAACGATCATCCAGGCCTGGAGAGCTTCCACGAGGCACCCCAGCGCGACCAGCAACATGTTGCCGTCCCGGTAGAACCCGAAGATCTGGTGCGTCATGGCCCAGGCGGGCAGAACGATCATCAGGCAGAGCGGCGCGGCGAGGAAATAGACCGGCTTGTTGTGGCGGATGAGGTAAAACGCGATCACCAGGAAGGCGAGGCCGGCGAGGAGCTGGTTAATCGCGCCGAAAAGCGGCCACAAGATGAGTCCGCCCGATCCGGGGCCGGCGGGGCCGGAAATCATCGCCATGACGCCGGCGGAAACCACCGCGAAGCCCGTGGCCACATACTTGTCCTTGAGCGGATGGATGCGCAGCGCGCCGCCAAGTTCCTGGAGCACGTAGCGCTGAAGGCGCGTGGCGGTGTCGAGCGTGGTCGCCGCGAAACAGGCCACCATCACCGCGATAATCCCGACGCCCAGGTCGAGCGGTACGCCCAGCGCCCCGATCATGTTCGCGCCGCCATCCACGAAGGCGCCCACGCTCTCGGCCAGCTTCATATCCTGCCAGTTGCCCGAATAGTACTGGTTCCACGCGGGGAGCCCGGTCAGGCCGCCGCCCTTCGTTGTGCCCATGCCGAGGCCGGCGGTGCAGGCGAGAATGACAAGCACGGCCAGGGCGCCTTCGAGCAGCATGGCGCCGTAGCCCACGTATTGGGCGTCGGTTTCCTTCTCCAGCTGTTTCGAGGAGGTGCCCGAGGCCACGACACAGTGGAACCCGGAGATGGCGCCGCAGGCGATCGTGATAAAGAGGAAGGGAATAATCGGCGGCGCGCCGGTGACATCGCCGTGGTAGGCCGGGGCGACGAGTTCGGGGCGGGCGACGATCAGGCCGGCCATGAGCAGAAACAGGGCCACCAGCAACTGGTGCGAGTTGATGTAGTCGCGCGGTTGCAGCAGCACCCAGACCGGCAGCACGCTGGCGAAAAAGCAGTAGATCAGGAGAACGATGGTCCACATAACAACAGAAGAGCCGAAGCCCTGCAACAGCGTGGCTTCCGCCCCCGCGTACAACGGCAGATTGCTGAAAGGTATCGGGATATTCCACCGAACGCCCGCGTAGATGGCCAGGTAGACGATGAACAGGCACACGAGGGAGGGGGCGAGCAGGGCGCCGTTGAAGCGGTAGAGCCAGAAACCGAGCGCGACCGCCAGCGGCATCGCGATCCAGACGGACAGGACGCTCTGCGGGTATTCGGAAAAAATCACGGCGATGACCAGGCCGAAGATCGCCAGGACCACGGTCAGCGCGAAGAAGAGGATCAACAGAAAGAGAAGCCGGGCCCGGGGCGAGATCATTCGGCCGGCGACATCGCCGATGGTCTGGCCGCGCGAGCGCAGGGAGACGACGAGCGATCCAAGATCGTGGACCGCGCCGATGAAGATGGACCCGAAAACGACCCAGAGCAGGGCAGGCAGCCAGCCCCAGAACACCGCGATCGCCGGCCCGACTATGGGGCCGGTGCCCGCGATCGACGTGAAATGGTGGCCGAAGACGATCGCCCTCCGCGTGGGGACGTAGTCGACCCCGTCCCGCAGTTCGGCGGAGGGGACCGGCGCATTTGGGTCGAGCCCGAAAATCTTGCGGGCCAGAAAGCGCCCGTACGTGTTGTAGGCGACGATGAATCCAACAAAAGAAAGAATGGCGACCAGCAGGGTGCCCATGGTGTGTACTCTCCGGAGACGCGTTCGTTTGCCGTTGCTGCATGAAGCAGGGCAGCATTGTATATGTTTTTTGGGAAAAATGCATGTGCCGGCGAAGCGTTTCGCCGTGCCGCGCGGTTTGGCGGGAGCCGTTTCGCAGATATGTCAAGAGTGTTTATTCCGGCCCGGCTTTCTGCTATGCTAGCCCCCGGAATGATCTGTTGTTGAACCCTTAACCCAAATGAGAACAACAGGATGAGCGAGCAGAAGAAACCGGAAGTACCCGCGCCCGCCGGGCGCTCCGACCTCGCCAAGGCCATCGGCGGGTTCCAGCCGGGCGATGTGATCGCCGAACGCTACCAGGTGGTGCGCATGCTTGGGAAGGGCGGCATGGGCATTGTGTACCTGGCGAACGACCTCAAGCGGGACCGGCAGGTGGCCCTGAAGACGCTCCTGCCCCAGTACGCCACGAATCAGCAGGCCGTCGGCCGCTTCGTGCGCGAGGTGAACGCCGTTCGCCAGCTTAACCACCCGGGGATCGTAAAGATCCTCGCCGCGCGCCAGTATAAGTCGCTCCTGTACTACACGATGGAATACCTGGAGGGCAAGACCGTCCGTGAATATATGGTCAAGCGGGGGAAGCTTGGCCTGGGTTCGGCCGTGCGGATTATGTCGCTGCTGTGCGATGCGCTGGAGCATGTCCACCAGGTGACCGTGCACCGGGATATTTCGCCGGAAAACATCATCCTGCTGCCCGATGGCACCATCAAGCTGCTGGACTTTGGCCTGGCGAAGCTTCAGGACCCCAGCGGCGCGCAATTTACCCGCGTCGGCGCCACCCTGGGCCGCATTCAGTACAACGCGCCCGAGCAGTCCTTCAACGCGTCCGACGTGGATGCGCGCGCGGACATCTATTCGATCGGCATCATCTTGTACGAAATGTTAAGCGGGAAAGTGCCCCGGTCCTACGAGCCTATCTGCGATCTTGTTCCCGAGTTGCCGAAGGAAACGGACGCCTTCTTCGAGCGCGCGCTCGCCCGCGACCCGAAGGACCGAATTCCTAGCGCGGCGGAGTTTCGTGAGGGGATTATCCGGCTGTACAAACTGAGCACCGGCGAGATCCAGACCGAAGCGAAGCCCGAAGCGCCCGAAAGTGGCGGGGGGCTGATCGGGCGGATCCTGGCGGGGCTGCTCGGGATCTTCAAGCGCTGACGGCTGTTTCAGTAGCCCGTCTTGTCACCGTGATCGAAGAGCCGGTTGTCTTCGGGGCCAAACCAGCCCACCATCCACTGGCGGTTAAGCGCGCCGTAGATATTGCGCTCGGGGGCCCAGGCCCAACGTTCGCTCGTGATATGCCCGTCCGCCCATAACACGTTGGCGCGACCGTAGTGCCGGAAGTGCAGCGACGGCGACAGGAAGCCCCATTCCGACACGCCGCGTGGCCGGTCCGCCGTAACGTAGTGCGGGGGCTCCACAAAACCATACTCCACGATGTACCCGTTCTGCGGCAGGGCGGCGTCGGCGAACATGATGGTTTCGCTGGGGCGCTGGATGCGCGTGTCGAGCATGCCGTTCCGCGCGCCCTGGACAAGGTCATCGGTCAGCGCGAGTGTGGAGCCGATGTAGGCCATGTTGTAGCCGTATCCGCCCGTGCCCGCTTCGAACACGTTCGGTTGCGCGCCGTGAGCCGCGTATTCGAAGAATTCCGGGCAGGTCTTTACGCGCCCTTCGACGAGGTATTCGGCGAGCGGGCCCTTCCGGGGGTCGAAGGCGGTGTTTTGGTTTGGCGTTTCCCGGACGCCGTGCCAGCGGATCGCGCCACCCGCGTGATCCGGCGGCGCCCCGGGCAGCATGAAGTCGAACATGTCCGGGGCCGCGGGCGCGTAGTGCCCGTCATGCTCGGCGGCGTACATCACGTTGGCAAGATAGAGCTGGCGCAGGTTGCTTACACACTCCATCGCGCGGGCGCCTGCGCGCGCGCGGGCCAGGGCCGGCAGCAACAGGGCCGCGAGCACCGCCACAATGGAAATCACGACGAGGAGCTCAATCAGGGTGAAGCCCGGCGCGATCCGTCTCGCTGTTGCGGCGCTGTGATCGGGTGTGTGCGTTGTCATGGTCGTGTACCTCGTGTGCCGGTGATCCGGCTCGCGCCCGACAACACGGTCAGCGCGAGCCCCAGAAGAAACAGATCGCCCAGGTAGGTTTGGAGGCGGAGGGTCCACTCGCCAATCGTCGCCTGGCACCCGGACGGCGTCTCACCCTCGCCTTCGCCCTCCCCTTCACCCTCCCCTTCGCCTTCACCTTCACCTTCACCCTCACCCTCACCCTCACCCTCACCCTCACCCTCACCCTCACCCTCACCCTCACCCTCACCCTCAC